>NZ_DASPSP010000085.1:0-2470 GCF_035623875.1 Mycobacterium sp.
TCGCGTCCGCGGCCCCTCCTGCGAGCATTGCCGCTGCTGCGAGTCGATCGGCTAGCGGAAATTCCCACAGCCAGACCGCGCCTCGGGCCGCGCGAACAAGCAGGGGTGGATCGGGCTCGAGGTCGGACTCGAGAATTAGCGTGGCGCGGCGCACAACCATGCGGATGTCGTCATGATTGGCGAAGGTGGCCAGTTCGGCGGCGACCAGGCCACGCAGCCGTCGCAGCCTGGTCTGGGCCGCGCGGCTGCGCCGCACCTCGCCGTACAGCGGGTGTGCCAACCTTGCCTCTACCCGATCGCCCACTTGGTCAAGAGCGATGAGACCGCGCATGTCGGCCTGCTCGACCGCGGCCGGGTCGGTTATCCGGGTCAGCGACCCGAGTTCGATGGGTTCGCCGACGGCGAGGGCGTCGATCACGTCGCTAACCGAGCTGGGCAGGCCTCCGATCCGCCCTTCGATCAGCTCGACCAGGCTGGGCGGTAGGACCGGGTCACCGAGCCAGCGCCAATACCCGTCCTGCAACTTGAGCCGTTCATCAGCAACCTCCTGCTCGATGATGTTTCGCAGATACAACGGGTTGCCGCGGGTCAACGTCCACAATCGCTCGGCGGCCTGCGGATCCAGCGGGCCGCCCAAGGTTGCCGAGATGAGCGCGCTTATTTCGGCCTCGGACAACGGTTGTAGGTCGAGGCGGTCAAACTGTTCGCAGTTCCAAAGCTCCCGCGTCGCGGTGGGAACCGGTTCTCCTTCGCGGACGGTGAGTACGACCTTCGCGGCGCCGCGCTGAATGATCTCATGCACAACGAATGTCGACAGATCGTCGAGCAGGGCCACATCATCAACGCCCAGAACCACTGTCCTGCCCGGCGATGATGAAGTCAGCGAGGCGATCGCGCCGCGGACCAACTCAAGGTTGTCCTCGACGGCGGGCACTGTCCATGAGGACAGCGCCCCCAACGGAATCGACCGCGCCGAGGACGTGCCCACTATCCAACGGACTTCATACTCGTTCGGCGCAATGGCCTTAAGCGCTTCACGTGCGATTCGGCTCTTCCCCACACCGGCAGCCCCGCAAACCACGATCCCGGACAGGTCCGGGTCGGAAATCGCGGCTTCGATAAGCCGCAGTTCCTTCGAGCGGCCGGTCAACGGCCACGTCAACCGCACCCGTACAGCCTAAAGCGGCAGCCCGGGCGGCTCAGCCGAAAGATCAGTATCCGTCCACTGACGCGTCTTTTGCGGTACCGGAGCAACGATGTCGTCACGGTTAGCAACTAACGCCCAGCCGACTTGTTCATAGCGAGGAGTCGTCATGACCGTGGATACGATGCCTACCCGCAGTTGCCCGGATGTCTTCGACGCGGGGCTCCCAATCTTGGCCTATGAGCAGTTGGACGATCCGGAAGAGGCGCACCGACTCGTCGCGCGGGCCCGCGAGCGAGCACCGATCGCCATCGGAACTCATGGCCCGGAAATATTGCGCTACGAACTGGTTCGCGCGGTGCTGCGCGACCCACGATTTCGCCTCCCGAAGGGAATGTTCCTTGCCGCCCAGGGCATCACGTCCGGCCCGATATGGGACCGTGTCGCCACGAACCTGATCAGTCTCGACGGAGACGCGCACCAACGCCTGCGCCGACTGGTATCGAAGGCCTTCACGCCTCGAGCCACCGCACGGCTGCGCACGACGATCGTCGAGGTCATCACCGAACTCGTTGAACGCCAGACGGTCCGCGGGCGCTGCGACGTGGTTGCCGACATCGCGCGCCAATATCCGATCCCGATTATTTGCGCGCTGATCGGCGCGCCGGCCGGGGACTGGGACCTGTTCTCGCATTGCACCGACGGCATCTTCAAGGCCTTCAGCTGGAACGTTGCCAACGAGTCGGACGCCATCCTGGCAGCATGGCAGGCCATCGACGACTACGTCGACCTTATGGTCGCTGACCGCCGTGACGCGCTGACCGACGACCTGCTCTCCGAGCTGATCCGCGCCGAACACGACGGCGATCGCCTCAACGCCGACGAGTTGCGCATGCTGGTGGTGAGCCTCCTGATTGCCGGCACCGAAACCACTCGCAACCAGCTCGCCGCCTCGGTGCACGTGCTCTGCGATCACCCGGACCAGTGGGCACTTTTGCGGCAGCGGCCCGAGCTGGCCGCCAATGCGGTCGAGGAAACCATGCGACACTCCCCTATCGCTTGGGGCACCTTGCGCATCGCCCTCGAAGACGTCGAACTCGCCGGAGTCATCATCCCGGCCGGCACATTGGTCGTCGCCAACACCGCCTCGGCCAACCGGGATCCCGCCGTCTACGACAACCCCGACCAACTCGACATCACCCGCGAGGGCGCGCCCGCCATGCAGACCTTCGGCGCCGGCATGCATTACTGCCTTGGCGCTAACCTCGCGCGGCTCGAACTCGCCGAAGCCCTGACGGTCATGACACGGCATATGCCAAACGCCCG
>NZ_DASPSP010000087.1:0-17183 GCF_035623875.1 Mycobacterium sp.
CTTGCCGAGAAGCGTGCGGTACCCATACAGCAAGCCGGGTCCATGCCCCATGCTCTCATCCACGTCGCAGTCTTGTGCGTGATTACGCAATCTGGGTTGCCGACGGATTCGCCAGCAATGTGACGCGGTTCTGGTCACCCACCTACATGGCGTTGCCTTTGCCAGATGAATACTTTTGCGTTAACGACCGCGTTCACAAACGCATTGCGACCTTCGACCCGGGCAGCGCACAATTGCGGGCTATCCCCATAGGCAGTAGCTTCCAGGCTGTCAGCCGAGTACTGGCGCAGTCGGGGTGAACGCCACCGGCATTTTCTCCAGGCCGGACACGAAGTTCGCCGGCCTCAGCGGCAGGTCTGCATCCGACGCCAGCCGCATGTCCGGAATGCGTTGCAGCAGTCGGGTTTGCATGATCGACAGCTCTAACCGGGCAAGTTGGTTGCCCAGGCAGAAGTGCGTCCCGAAGCCGAATGCGAGGTGGTTGTTCGGGTAGCGCTCGATGTTGAAGCTTTCCGGATCGTCGAAGACCTTTTCGTCGAAGTTCGCCGACTCGAACAGCAGGATCATCTTCTCGCCCTGGTGCAGCTGGGTGCCGTGGAACTCGTTGTCGGCGGTGATCGTGCGGGCCATGTTCTTCACCGGTGCGGTCCAGCGCAGCATCTCCTCGATCGCGTTCGGCAGCAATCCCAGGTCGTTGACCAGACGCTGGTGTTGATCAGGATGCTGCAGCAGCTGCCTGGTCCCGCCGGACAGCGTGTGACGGGTGGTCTCGTCGCCGCCGATCAGCAGCAGCAGAACCTCGGTGACGATCTGGTGGTCTTCCAGGCGCGATCCTTCGACCTCCGCATGCACCAGAACGCTGACCAGATCATCGGTCGGCTCCTTCTTGCGGGCCTCGATCATCCCCGTCATGTATTCGGTGTAGGCGGCGAAGGCATTCATCGTGATCTGCATGTCTTCTTCGGCCGCTGTGCTGCTCAAGGTACTGACCAGCTCGTCGGACCATTTGAGGAACATCTCGCGGTCCTCCGGACGCACACCGAGCATGTCCCCGATGACCGCCATCGGAAGGGGCGCCGCAAGATCCCAGACGAAGTCACACTCGCCGCGCTGACACACCGCGTCGATCAGCGTGTCGCACAGCGAGGTGATCGAGGCCTCGAGATTCTTCACTCGCTTGCGGGTGAACCCGTAGTTGACGAGCTTGCGGCGCAACAGATGTTGCGGATCGTCCATCTCGATCATCATCTCGACGCCCGGTTGGTCGGGCCGGATGCCGCCGGCATTCGAGAACAACCCGGGGTTGCGTTCGGCTCCGATAACGGCCTGATACGTCGACGCGGCGGCCAGCCCGTTGCGGTCCCGGAACACCGGCTCGTTCTCCCGCATCCAGCGGTAGACGGCGTGGGAGTCACCCGCGTAGAAAGTGCCGTCCGTCAGATCGACATCTGGTCTGGTCGTTGAAGCCATTGTCATGAGATCTCCTGAGCATCGCCGAATGTCATTTGTACCCGGTCAGCAGAGCTGGACAACATCGCGCGCTTCGGAAGACCCAGCGACGCCAACTCTTTCGCATAAGGATGATCGCCCAGCCGGACCCGAACTCCACCAAGTCGGGTCCGCACACCGTCCAGCGTGTGTTCGAAGGACGTCTCCCGCGTGACCCCGTCGCGATGCGAGTAACTGCGCTGCACCTGCTGGCGCGGGGTCAGCCGAATCGGCAGGCCGGGACGAAATTCCATGCCGATCACCAGTTGCCCATCGATACTGCAGTCGAACCCGAACTGACGGCCTTCTCGAACGGAGAAGTCCGCCATGACTTTCGGGTAGCCCCAGATCTTGGTTCCCGCCTCAAGCGTGAACGCCTGGTCGACGGGCAGATGGTGGATGAAGGCACCGGCCGACTGCAAGGCTCGTAGGCCACCCGGCTTGGAGTTAGGAGGAGCGCCGGGCGGGTTGACCATCACGCTGGTGCCGAATTCGTAGTATTGGCCCAGGTCGCCATCGATGTAGTGCATCAGCATCAGGACCACGATCGCGCGCCCGGGCAGGTAACGGCAGACCTGCAGACCGCTGTAGTCGATCAGATGCTGGGCGGCGTCGGCATCGATCGAGAACATCGCCATGTGCTGATTTGCCCTGCGGATCTGCACCGGCATGGTGAGTACCGTGCCGGCGATGGTGTGCTGCGAGGCTGTCATCGGGCCAATCTAGAACGTGTTCTATTCGTCGGGCAATACCTGCTGAGAACCTGACTGGACCAGGGAGGCCAGTTGGTTGATCTGTTCGGTGCTACGGCCGCTGACCACCATCATCGTGACGCCTGCGGCCTCCCAGGCGTTGATCTGCTTACGCACGTAGTCCACGTCTCCGACGATCGCGGCGTCGTCGATGACCTCGTCCGGAATGATCGTCGCTGCCTTGTCCTTCTGGTTGCTGCGAAACAGCTTCGTCACGTCTTCGACCACCTCGGCATAGCCCATCCGGCGGTACACGTCGGCGTGGAAGTTGGTGTCTTCGGCACCCATCCCACCCATGTAGAGGGCTATATAGGGCTTCATGGCCGCGAATGCGGCGCTGCGGTCATCGGTGATGACGATGTTTGCCGTGGCGCAGATCTCGAAGTCCTCGCGGCTACGGCGCGCGCCGGGCCGGGCGAACCCCTCGTCCAACCACTCGTTGTAGGTATCGGCCATTCGCGGCGTGTAGAAGATCGGCAGCCAGCCGTCGCAGATCTCGCTGGCCAATGCGACATTCTTCGGCCCCTCGGCACCCAGCATGATCGGAATGTCGGCCCGCAGCGGATGGGTGATGGGCTTGAGCGGCTTGCCGAGACCGGTCGCGCGCTCCCCCGTCAACGGCAGTGGATAGTGCGGGCCGTCGCTGGTCACCGGCTTCTCGCGGGCCCACACCTGCCGGATGATGTCGATGTATTCGCGAGTGCGGGCCAGCGGCTTTGGGAACGACTGGCCGTACCAGCCCTCCACCACCTGCGGACCCGACACCCCGAGACCGAGGATGTGCCGGCCCCCGGACAGGTGGTCCAGCGTCAGCGCCGCCATCGCGCACGCGGTCGGAGTGCGCGCGGACAGTTGCACCACCGAGGTGCCCAGCCGGACCCGTCGGGTCGACGCTCCCCACCAGGCCAGCGGCGTGTAGGCGTCCGATCCCCACGCCTCGGCGGTGAACACCGCGTCGAAACCGGCGTCCTCGGCCGCGGCGACCAGTTCGGCGTGGTTGTCGGGCGGCTGAGCGCCCCAATATCCCAGCTGGAGTCCAAGCCTCATGAGAGTCGCCTTTCCTGCAGGTCCCGACCGTATCTTGAAACCATTCTTAGAACCTGTTCTACTCGATGCTGTGACCACCAGCCAAAGCAGCCCGGTGCAGATCGATACCCATCAGCCGCCGCTATCGGCACCACTGAAGCTGTCCTTCGACTACAAGCGTTCAGTCGGACGCACCCTTAGCCAGTTCTTCACCGCCCTGCGTGAGCGACGCATCGTCGGTGTCCGGGGCTCGGATGGCCGGGTCTACGTCCCGCCCGCCGAGTTCGACCCCGTGACCTATGAACGATTGACCGAGATCGTACCGGTGGCCAGTGTCGGGACTGTGGTCTCGTGGACCTGGCAGCCCGAGCCCTTGGCGGGGCAGCCGCTGGATCGCCCATTCGCCTGGGCGCTGATCAAGCTCGACGGCGCCGACATTCCACTGCTGCACGCCGTCGACGCGGGATCTTCCGATTCCATCAGCACCGGCGCGCGGGTGCATGCCCATTGGGTCGACGAACCGGCGGGCGCGATCACCGACATCGCCTACTTCGCGCTCGGTGACGAGGCCGAGCCCGTTCCCGACACGACCGACGACCGCGACCCGGTGACGGTCCAGGAAACGCCAAGCAGCATCGAAATCCAGCACACCGCTTCGCTTCCCGAAAGCGCATTTCTGCGCGCTCTCGAAGAGGGCACGCTGCTTGGCGCCCGCACTGGCAAAGACGGGAAGGTGTACTTCCCGCCGAAGGAAGCAGACCCGGCGACCGGCCTCGAACTCGACAACTTCGTCGAGCTGCCTGACAAGGGCACCGTGACGACGTTCGCGATCATCAACATCCCGTTCGCCGGCCAGCGGATCAAGCCGCCCTATGTCGCGGCCTACGTCCTGCTCGACGGCGCCGATATCGCTTTCCTGCACCTGATTCAGGAGATCGACGCCTCTGAGGTGCGGATGGGCATGCGGGTGCAAGCGGTGTGGAAGCCCCGCGAGGAATGGGGCCTCGGCATCGACAACATCGAATACTTCAAGCCGAGCGGCGAACCTGACGCCGACTACGACACCTATAAGCATCACCTGTAAGCACCACCGGTTAAGAGGGAATAACGTGACCGATCGCGATGTCGCTGTCGTCGGATTCGCCCATGCGCCGCATGTGCGCCGCACCGACGGCACCACCAACGGCGTCGAAATGCTGATGCCGTGCTTCCACGCGCTGTACGACGAACTCGGGCTCGAGCAGACCGATATCGGCTTCTGGTGCTCCGGCTCGTCGGATTACCTTGCCGGCAGAGCGTTTTCGTTCATCTCCGCGATCGATTCGATCGGGGCGGTGCCGCCGATCAACGAGTCGCACGTAGAGATGGACGCCGCCTGGGCACTCTACGAGGCCTACATCAAGCTGCTGACCGGTGAGATCGATACCGCGCTTGTCTACGGCTTCGGCAAGTCGTCGGCCGGGACCCTGCGCCGGGTGCTCGCGCTGCAAACCGATCCGTACACCGTCGCGCCGTTGTGGCCGGATTCGGTGTCGATGGCCGGGCTGCAGGCCCGATTCGGCCTGGACGCCGGCAAATGGACGGCCGAACAGATGGCGCAGGTGGCCCTGGACTCTTTCGCGGTTGCTCAGCGCACCGACTCGGAGAGGCCGGCGAAGAGCATCGACGAGCTGCTGGCCCGGCCGTTCTTCGCCGATCCCCTTCGGCGCCATGACATTGCGCCAATCACCGACGGCGCGGCGGCGATCGTGCTGGCTGCCGGCGACAAGGCCCGCGAGCTGCGGGAGCACCCCGCGTGGATCACCGGGATCGAACACCGCATCGAGACTCCGGTCCTCGGTGCCCGGGACCTGACCACGTCGCCGTCGACGCAGGCCTCGGCCAAGGCTGCCACGGGCGGAGACACCAGCTCGATCGAGGTGGCCGAGATCTACGCGCCGTTCACCCATCAGCAGCTGATCCTGACCGAGGCCATCGGCCTGCCGTCGTCGACGAAGGTCAACCCGTCGGGCGGCACGCTGGCGGCCAACCCGATGTTTTGCGCCGGGCTGGAGCGCATCGGCTTTGCGGCACAACATATTTTCTCTCGCTCCGCAGGCCGGGTGCTCGCCCATGCGACCAGCGGCCCTGTGTTGCAACAGAATCTCGTCGCCGTGCTGGAAGGGAAATAAAGATGGCGGGGCAGTTGGCTGCGGTGCTCGGCACCGGCCAGACGAAGTACGTCGCCAAGCGCCAGGACGTGTCGATGAACGGCCTGGTGCGCGAGGCCATCGACAAGGCATTGGCCGACTCCGGGTCGACCATGGACGACATCGACGCGGTAGTGGTTGGCAAGGCGCCCGACTTCTTCGAGGGCGTCATGATGCCGGAGCTGTTCATGGCCGACGCCGTGGGCGCGACCGGCAAGCCGCTGATCCGGGTGCACACTGCGGGCTCGGTCGGCGGGTCGACCGGTGTGGTGGCGGCCAGCCTGGTGCAGTCGGGCCGCTACCGCCGCGTGCTCGCGATGGCGTGGGAGAAGCAGTCTGAGTCGAATGCCATGTGGGCGTTGAGCATTCCGGTGCCGTTCACCAAGCCGGTCGGCGCCGGCGCGGGCGGCTACTTCGCTCCGCACGTGCGCTCCTACATCCGCCGATCCGGTGCGCCGACGCACATCGGCGCCATGGTCGCGGTCAAGGACCGGCTGAACGGCGCCAAGAACCCGTTGGCTCACTTGCATCAACCGGACATCACGCTGGAAAAGGTGATGGCGTCGCAGATGCTGTGGGACCCCATTCGCTTCGACGAGACCTGCCCGTCGTCCGACGGTGCCTGTGCGGTGGTGATCGGTAACGAGGACGTCGCCGACAAGCGAGTCACCGAAGGCCACTCGGTGGCATGGATTCACGCCACCGCGTTGCGCACTGAACCGCTGGCGTACTCCGGCCGCGACCAGGTCAACCCGCAGGCCGGGCGCGACGCCGCCAAGGCGCTGTGGAAGGCAGCAGGCATCACTAGTCCGATCGACGAGATCGATGCCGCCGAGATCTACGTGCCGTTCTCCTGGTTCGAGCCGATGTGGCTGGAGAACCTCGGGTTCGCACCCGAGGGCGAAGGCTGGAAGCTCACCGAGGCCGGCGAAACCGCGATCGGTGGCCGGATCCCGCTCAACGCCTCCGGCGGCGTGCTGTCGTCGAACCCGATCGGCGCATCCGGGCTGATCCGGTTCGCCGAGGCGGCCATCCAGGTGATGGGCAAGGCGGGCGATCACCAGGTTCCCAACGCGCGCAAGGCACTTGGCCACGCCTACGGCGGTGGGTCACAGTATTACTCGATGTGGGTAGTGGGGGCCGATAAGCCGTGAAATACACCTGCAGCATCGCGATGGGACCCATCGATCAGTTGGTCGACCTCGCCAAAACGGCCGAAGAGGTGGGATTCGACGCGATCGCATTGCCGGACTCGTTGTTCTACATGGAGAAGGCCGCCGCCGATTACCCGTACACCCCCGACGGTTCACGGATGTGGAACGAGGACACACCCTGGGTTGATCCGCTGATCGCCGCCGCCGCGATGGGGGCGGTCACCTCGAAGCTGTTTTTCTACACCAACGTGATGAAACTGGGTTCCCGCAACCCGCTGCTGTTGGCCCGCCAGGTCGGTTCGGTCGCCAACCTGACGAACAACAGGTTCGGCTTCGGTGTAGGAATCGGCTGGGCGCCAGAAGAGTTCGAATGGTGCGGAGTGCCCTACAAGCGCCGCGGCGCACGCGTCGACGAGATGATCGAGGTCATCAAACTCGTGCTGGCCGGAGGAATGGTCGAATTCCACGGCGAGTTCTACGACTTCGACCGATTGCAGATGAGCCCGGCGCCCAGCCGACCGGTGCCGTTCTACGTCGGCGGTCACACTGACGTCGCGCTCAAGCGCGCCGCGCGGGTCGGCGACGGCTGGACCAGCGCCATGATGACCTGCGACCAGCTCGCCGAAACCATCGGCAAACTCAAGGCGTTGCTCGCCGAGTATGACCGGGCTGATATCCCATTCGAATACCAGGCGGTCTGCATCGATAAGTTCGGCGTGGACGGTCACCGCGAACTGGCCGAGGTCGGTGTCACCGACAACATCGTCATCCCTTGGGTTTTCGACGGGCTGGGTTTCGACGCGCCGCTGGAGAAGAAGAAGGACTCGCTGAAACGCTTCGCCGACACCTATATCCACTCGGGATGGCAGGACATATGACGACAACCGAATCGCCCGCACACCTGGCCGGCAAGCGTTCCCGCGATGCGGTGCGGGCCAGAGACAAAGACGCGTGGCTGGCGGTGTTCGCCGACGACGCCATCGTCGAGGACCCGATCGGTCCGTCGCATTTCGATCCGGAGGGCAAGGGGCATCGCGGTCGCGACGCCATCTCGGCGTTTTGGGACAAGGCGATTGCGCCGACGGACAAGATCGAGTTCCACTTCCGCGACACCTACCAGTGCGGCCATGAGGAAGCCAACGTCGGCCACATCCTGATCACGGCGGCCGGACACCAGGTCACCGCCGAAGGGGTGTTCACCTACAAGGCCAACGACGAAGGCAAGCTGGTGGCGCTGCGCGCGTACTGGGAAGTCGACCAAGCGACCGCGAGCGCGCGCAAGATCTGAACCGAGCACTCCTCTCCCCCGTAATCAAAATGGAGCGACCTGCATATCGGCCTGGGGAGTTGCAGTATGGACGGCGTGGACGAGCCCGTGCTTCCGCCGCTGAACCGGTGCCGGCCAAGGCTGCTGTGAACGTACCGAACGCGCCGCCGACCCCGCCGCTTCGGATCCTTGTCATCGGCGCCGGTGTCAGCGGCATTTCCATTGCTCGTGGATTGCTGCGAGACGGATATGACGTCACCGTCTTCGAACGGCGGCCGGACATGCAGGCGGGTGGCGGCGCGGTGACCATCTGGTCCAACGGCGAGACGGTTCTGGGGCACCTGGGCGTCGATATGGACGGGGCCGGTCAGCTGCTGTCCGCCGTCAGAGTTCTGACGTCCGCGGGTCGCCCGCTCGCCACCTTGGACGTGACGGCGATGGTGAACCGGCTGGGCGCACCTGTTCGGATGGTTCCACGTCGAGTCTTACTTGAACGGCTGCTGGAAGGCTTTCCGACCGATCGCATCCGATGCAACTCCCCTGCGGTCAAGGTGGTCAGTACGCCCAATGGAGTGCGGGTCGAGTTCGAAGACGGCAGCTCGGCCGAAGGAGATGTGTTGATCGGTGCGGATGGCATGCATTCGATGGTCCGAAATGTCGTCGGCGCGCGGGACGCCGAGCCGACCGGCTGGTGCAGCTGGCAGGGACTTGCCACCCTTCCAGACGTCGCCGACAAGCACGTCGCACTGGTCGTTATCGGCGAACACGGAAACACTGGCTTCTGGCCGGCTGGAGGTCCCAATGTGCAGTGGTGGTTCGACCTGCCGTGGTCCGATGACTTCATCAGACCGGAACGTCCAATCGACGTAATCCGGTCCCATTTCACCGGGTGGTCCGAGTCGGTCGATCGAGTACTCGCGACATTGACTGACGACGATCTGGCTCCTTCGCCGTTCCCGCATTTTCGGCATCCGATTCCCCGGCCGGGCCACGGCGCTCTGACGTTGCTCGGCGATGCCGCCCACACGATGCCGCCCACCCTCGCACAGGGAACCAATCAGGCGCTGCTCGACACGATGGTGTTGCGCAAGGCGCTTTCGGATCTCAAAAATGGAGCGAACCGCGACAGCGGTGATCTTTCACGCGCGCTGCGCTGGTACGAGAAGACCAGACGACGCAAGGTCATGGCCGTGTCCCGGGTGGCGTCGCTGCAGGTGTCCCACGGTGAGTCAGTGCTCAAACCGGCGGCGATGATCTCGGACCGGTTCCAGACCTGGGCGCTGACAATGTTTCTGCGTTCGACAAGTCACCGCCGGATATCCGCGAAGATCAGCCGCGACCTCGGGGCCGCGACGACCACCCCGTCTTGTTGACTGCGATGACAAGTCAGGAAGTGTCGAGCATGGAACAGGTGAACATCCCGGACGATCCCGTCCGAGTACGTTGCGATGACGACGCGCCCTCACGCGGGCTCTGGCTCGTCAAGTGGGCGCTGGCCGCCCCGCACTACCCCATATTGATAGTGCTGTACTTGGTGTATCCGTTGCTGACCATCGTTGCTGGCGTCGCTATCTTGTTCACCGGACGGTATCCGCGCCCTATCTTCGACTTCAACGTCGGGGTGCTTCGCTGGTCGTGGCGAATCATGAATTACCGGTTTCCGATGAATAGCACTGACAGATATCCGCCTTTCACGCTCGCGTCTCGGCCCGACTATCCGGGCGATCTCGAGGTCGACTATCCGGAACGACTTAACACATGGCCCGTGCTGGTGAAGTCGTGGCTGTTGGCGATCCCTCAGATACTCATTTGCTGGGCGATGTTGCCTATGTTTCACGCGGTTTGCTATGTCTCCGTTGCGTGGTTGTTGTTCACCGGCACGATCCCGCGGGACATGTTCGACCTCCTGATGGGCATGGTCCGATGGCGGTACCGAGTGGCCGTGTATGTCTCGTTGATGCGCGACGAATATCCGCCGTTCCGACTGGATCCGGGTAGCAGATGACGCACCGCATATCGTCCACAGACGCCACGGCTCGAGTCCGCAGGCCCGCGGTGTCGACGATGTCGGCAATAGCCCGTGCGGCCTGGGTTGGTATCGACCCGGAGGGATTCTTCCGGCGTCATTCTTCCGACACCGAACCGTTCTTGCTGAGGCTCCCGGGGCTCGACGAGGTCCTGTTCGTCTCGACCGTCGATGGTGCCCGCGACATATTGACCGCACCCGGGAAGCTGTGCCGTGCACCGTTGCCCCATCCGCTCGAACCCCTCATCGGACAGAACTCGGTGATCCTGCTTTCCGGCGAAGCTCATCGCAGGACCCGCAGCATCCTGATGCCCGCGTTTCACGGTGAGCGTATGCGCGGCTACGTCGATGTGATAGCCGACGCCACGAAGGATGAAATCGCGGCATTGCAACCGGGAGATCAATTGGTGGTTCGCGACACGGCGCAAGCGATCACGCTGGACGTGGTGATTCGGGTGGTGTTCGGCGTGACGGACCGTGCTTGTCGCGCCGAGTACGCCCGGGTTATCAAGGAATTCATGCGTTCCAGCACCGCGCCGCTGATGCTGTTGCCCTGGCTGCGCCGGGAGATAGCCGGGCGAGGGCCATGGGCGCAGTTGGTCCGTTTCCGCGCGCAACTCGATGGCCTGTTGTCCGAGCAGATCGAAGAGCGAAGGGGCATGGGCGAACACGGCAGCGACATGATGGAATTGATCCTCTCGGCGACCGACGAAGACGGTAATAGCCTCAGTGATGA
Source organism: Mycobacterium sp. (assembly GCF_035623875.1). Taxonomy (GTDB): domain Bacteria; phylum Actinomycetota; class Actinomycetes; order Mycobacteriales; family Mycobacteriaceae; genus Mycobacterium. Next base: position 10,639 of record NZ_DASPSP010000087.1, read on the forward strand.
CGCCCTCCGTGAGCAGTTGCGGACGATGCTCGCCGCGGGGCACGAAACCGCCTCGACGTCGTTGGCGTGGGCGCTGTATCACATCCACCGCGACGAAAGCATTCGCTCACGTGTTGTCGAGGAGCTAGCGGATGCAGCCAAACCGTGGGAGATTGCGGCTTTGCCTTACCTCGGCGCGGTGATACAGGAGACACTGCGCATGCATCCGACTGTGCCGGTTGTATTGCGCAGGCTCACTGGGCCACTAACCGTCGCAGGCGTTCGCCGTTCGGCCGGTGATGTGGTCGGAATCGCGCTGCCCGCATTGCATTTCAATCCCGACGTGTGGAAGGACCCTGATTCTTTCGATCCCGACCGATTCCTGGAGAGGAAGCCGTCAAAGTTTGAGTACGCGCCATTCGGCGGTGGGTACCGCCGCTGCATTGGCGCAACATTTGCACAACACGAGTTGGCCGTGACGATCGGCACCATCTTGAACACCGTTGAGCTGCGCGCGCCGGCGCGTGAGCGGCGCAAGAAGCCGCCACGCGCCGTGCCACAGGGGATTGCCACCAAGCTCAGCCGCGAAATCCTGTTGGACGTGATCGCTTGGCGCTAGTTCGTGCGGCCGGCGCATGAGCCACTATCTGCCCGGTGATCGGAGAATTCAGATGGACATCGAGACCATGCCACGGGGCGGCTTCGACGCCTCATGGCTGGATCGGCAGCTGCAGACCGACCGCCCGGAATACCTGGACCGCGACGACGTCGACGACCGCATCAAGCGACAGGTGATCCGCTCCCTCGACCTGATGGGCCGAATCTTGCGGGATCACGATCACCTCGCCGCGCGCGCTCTGGAGCTCGTCGCCGATATTCCCGACCCCAAGATCCTGGAATTGGGTGCGGGCCACGGCGGGCTGTCCCGCAAGCTGCTGGAAAGGCACCCCACCGCCCAGGTTACGGTGACGGATGTCGACCCGGTCTCGGTGTCGAATATCGCTTCCGGCGACCTGGGCAGCCATCCGCGCGCCGTCGTGCGCCATATGGACGCCACCGACATCGACGCGCCCGACCGCTCCTACGACCTGGCGCTGTTCGCCCTGGCGTTTCATCACCTGCCACCGGTCCCGGCTGCCGGGGTGCTGGCTGAAGGAACCCGCGCGGCGAACAAGCTATTCATCTGCGACCTGCGCCGACCGCCCGCTCCGCTGCACCTGATCCGCCTGGCGACGATTTTCCCGTTCGCGCTCGTTCTGCCCTTCGCCCACGACGGGCTGATCAGCTCGTTGCGTGCCTACGGCCCTTCGGGATTCCGGGCGCTGGCCGCTCACGCCGATCCGACCATCGCTGTAGAGTTCAGTCGGTTGGGACGTAATCAGGTGGTCGTCGCGCAGCGACGGCGACCTAGTCTTTCGAGATCGACGGGAGCCGCATGACGACGAATATCCGCCCTTCAACTGGATCTGGATAGCAGATGGCGTACCGTAATCCGTTGTTCCCGTATGTTTATCGAATCGGCACGCTGACCGCCGACCGGCTGTTCTATCTCCGCTATCGTCGAGAGACGATGAGCAATGCGACCGGCCGGCTACTGATGATCGGTCTCGGGCCGGGAACCGACTTGAGGTTCATTCCGCCCGCGGTGACGTCAGTTGTTGCTGTGGAGCCGGTGGCGGCGTTCCGGCGGATGGCTTCCCGCGTTGCTCGCCGCCATGACATCGCGGTAGAGATCGTCGAGGGTGTCGGCGAGGTAATTCCTTTCCCGGACAACAGTTTCGACTCGGTCCACGTCGCGCTTGTGTTGTGCTCGGTCGACGATGTGCCCGCGACCCTCGGCGAGATCCGGCGAGTGCTCGCACCCGGAGGCAGGTTGCTCGTCCTGGAGCATGTCCGCGGGGACGGTGCGATGGGTCGCTTCCAGGACCTTATCGCCCGGCCGTGGTCTTTTTTCGGTGCCGGGTGCGAGCCGAATCGCCGAACCATCGACTCCATTGCCGCGGCCGGATTCGATACCGGGGGACTGCGCAGCATCCGAACCCCGATGCCGCCCCCGGGCACACCTCATCTGCAAGGAATCGCCACCGTAGTCAAGAGCGGTACTTGAAATGCGCTGATCTATCAACGCGGCGAGGGGGCAACGGCCTTATTCGACGCTGACAGCCTCGATGATGTTCAGTCGTGCTGCGCGTCGCGCGGGCGGCAGCGAGCCGAGCAGGCTGATCCCCAGCGCACCGAGGGTGAGACCGAATGCCATCGGGCTCGGCCGGAAGGTGATATTGAAATTCATGATGTCCCCGCTGACAAGGCTGTAGAGCCACTGGTCGGTGAGGCCGACCAGCAGCCCCAAGACGCCGCCGATGACACCGATGCCTGCCGCCTCGGCTAGGACCATCTGCAAGGTGAACCGCCGACTGGTTCCCATCGCCCGTAGCACACCAATTTCGCGGCGCCGTTCGAGCACCGCCAGCGTCAACGTGTTGAAAAGTGCGACTGCGGCCACGAATACAACGATCATCCACACGGCGTTGGCGATAAACATGCTCTGATGCAGCGGCGCCTCGAGCCCTGCCAGCGCCGCGCGACCGTCATACACGTAGTTTGGCGCAGGCACTACGTGGCGGACGTCGGCCGCCAGGCGCTTCGGATCCACGCCTGCGGCCCCGGTGATCTGGAGTGCGGTCGCCGCCGGACGGTCGAACCAGTCCCGCATCCGGCCGAAATCCATCCCAACGGTGCCGATGACCGTTGAGAAGTACGGAACCAGGGCGAGCACAGCGGTCCGACGCGGGCCGTGTGGCGTTTGCAGCTCGAGGTCGTCTCCAACCCGGACATGCAGAGTTTTGCCGAGGTTCTGCGAAAGCACCACGCCCCGACCGGCGAGCACCTCGCTGCGTACCCGCTCACCGAGCGCGCGGTAGAGCGGATCGGCGATCCCGGCGGAAAACCCATCCAGCATCACGCGGCTGCCGCCGACCTCAGCGAACCCGAATGCGCCCTCGGTGACACCCTTCACGCCGGGGAGGGCGGCGACCTTCCCTGCAAGACCTTGCGGCAGCGCGTCAACGGCGTAGCTGTCGGGAGGATCCGCGCTCACCCAGACGTCGACGCCGGCGACCGGTGCGAAGATGGCGCGCGCCGACCGGATCATGTCCGCGTTCGTACCGGTGATCACGACGGTGGTGACTACTGCGATGAGCACGGTCATCACCGTGGCCCATACTCGCCGCGGCGCACGCTCGATCGTCGCGGCCGCGAGTCGCCCAACCGATCCGAACATCCGGGCTATCGCGGCAGTGGCTTTGACGATGCGCGCGGTGAGTGCGAAGCCAAGCGCGATCTCAGCACTGAGCAGAGCAAAGATCGCGACGAATGCGAGTGTGCCGCGTCGGTCGAGAACGACCACGATCGATGCGGCGAACGTCGCGACGCCCGCAATCCCGCTTGCCATCCGCAGCCATCGCGGCACGAAATCGGCGGCTGATACCCCGACCGGTGCCAAGGCCTCGATCGGTGAAACCTTGTACACCTGTCGCGCAGCCATCGCCGACGCTGCCGCGCTGGTGAGCACCGTCGCCGCCAGCGCCACCGGTATCGCGTAGCCGGGCAGGCAGTACTCCACCCGAGCTTCGAGACCTTGGGTTATTGCCGGAGGTAATCGACCAATCGCCATACGGCCCATGACGATTCCGATGCCCGACCCGATCGCTCCGCCGATCACCCCGAGAATCGCGGCTTCGGCGAGCAAATCGCGAGCGATGGTGGCGCGTCGGCCTCCGATCGCGCGCAACATCGAGACGACCGGCCGGCGCTGGGTGATCGCCATCGTCATCGTGGTGTAAATCAGGAAAGCGCCGACCACCAACGCGACGCCCGCACCCATCAACGCCATGTAGTTCATCAGCTTGACGCCGTCGCCGGCCCGGGCTGCCCGCATGCTCGGATCCGCAACAATTGCCCGACCGTTGACGGCCGACGTGACCGCGGCGCGCACCGCTGCGAGATCGGCACCGGACTTTGTCGTGATCAGTATCGAGTCGAGCTGGCCTTTTCGCCCGGTTATGTTCTGCGCCAAAGCAAGTAAAGCCAGGACGTAGTGTCCGCCGTTGAGGTCGGCAAGTTGCTTGCCGGTGAGCACTTCGGTGACTGTGACCGACGCCGAGCCCAGCTGGAATGTCTCACCTTTGCTGTGACCGACACCGGGCCCGACCTGGACACCGTTGGGGTTGGCAGACAGTGTCTTCAGTGGTTTCGCGACGGCGTCTTTCAGGGCGCCACCCAACGCAGCACTGCTCTTGTCTGCGCCGAACAGCAGAACTGGACCTGACGCCGTGGACGCAGAAGTCCGAACCATCGGCGCCGCGGTCGCGACGCCAGGTACCGCGGCGACATCCGCCGCTATCGCGTCGGGAAATCCCGCGTCGGTAATGCCCGACACCTCGAGTGCCGCGATTCCCGCGATCCCATCGGCCAGCCGGTTGACCGATCCGGTGATCGACCCGAAAATTCCGAATACCGCGACGAGATACATTGCGGACACTGCCATTACGGCGATCGAGGCCGTGGTGCGCCGACGATGCACAACGAGTTCGCGGAGGCTGAATACACGGAGCCGGCTCGCCGTGGCCGCGATGGCCGAGCCCGGTCTCATCCCGCGACCGCTGACAGCTCGTCGGAACCGACGCGTCCGTCTTGGAGTGTGATCACCCGATCCGTCGTCGCCGCGGCATCCGAGTTGTGGGTCACCATCACCACCAGCCGAGCGTCCCCGTCCTCGTGTGCCACCTCGGCGAGCAGCGCCAAGATCGAAGCGCCCGTTGCGGAGTCGAGGTTTCCGGTCGGTTCGTCAGCGAGAATCAGCGATGGGTCCATCATCAACGCCCGAGCCACCGCGACCCGCTGCATTTGACCGCCCGACAGCTCCGCCGGCCGGTGCCGCGTCCGGTTACCGAGCCCAACCCGGTCCAACAACCGAACCGCATCCGACTTGACCTTGCCCAGTCGGACACCGTCAAGCAGTTTCGGGACCGCCACATTTTCCCAGGCCGACAGGGTCGGCAACAGGTTGAAGAACTGAAAGACGAACCCCACATGACGATGGCGAAATTCCGACTGCTGTTCGTCGCCGAGGCGACCAATCTCGTCGCCGTCGAATTTGATCGAGCCGGAATCGGGGGAATCCAATGCGCCAAGCAGGTGCAGCAACGTGCTCTTGCCCGCCCCCGACGGCCCCACTACCGACACAAACTGCCCGCCCCCGAACCGCAGGCTTATCTCGTCGAGTGCGCGCACGCGCTGACCGCCGACCTGATATTCGCGCACTACGTCGCGAAGTTCAATCGCCAGCTCGGGCCTTGGGGTATCGCAGGTGTCGAGTCGTCCGATCATGGTCCTCCCGCGAGACCGCAACATTCAGCTAACCGCGGCGACCTGTCCGCGACCGACTGCCATGCCCATGCTAATCGCGTCGCAAAGGCACTGGTATGAGGGATAACGAGCCCAAGGCCCAATCGGTTCGATGTTCCGCTCGTCCAATTTCGTCAGTAGTCTGCGAAGAAATAGCGCGGATAAAGTCAGCGTCCACAAACGTGTATCAGGTGTATAATTCGACCCACAACGCTGGCGAAATCCGAGTATTTGCAACGTTTTTGATAGGAGACGCTTTCCCAATCAGCGTCGTACGCCCACGAAGGAGACCGATCCGATGTCGCTGCCCGCGCTTGAAGATATCGTCGCCCATACCGGCAGCACCGAGCCGATTGAGGGGGTGACTCGGATCGAGACCAGCCCGCGGGAGAAGGCCACCCCGGTCATCATGGAGATGATGCACTCGGTGTACCCGCACGACGAGGTATTCGGCCAGTACATCACCATCAACGACTACATCGACTGCCCGCCGGATGAGCTGTTCGCCTACATGGCCGATACCCGCTGTCTAGAGGAGTGGACCTATAGCCTGCGTGGGTTTATCGAAACCGATGAGCCGGGGTTGTGGCGCGCCTATGACCGGTTGGGGTCCGAGACCGAGATCTATACCCGCACGCGGGCGAACGAGCAGGCGCGCACCGTGGACTATCAGTGCGCGTGGGATCAGGGCAAGCACCTTTGGATGGTCTATCTGATGCGTGTCGTCGACGCGCAGGAGGTGCTCGACAAGCCCGGCTCGGTGGTGTTGTGGACTAACTGCCACCATCCGTTCTACGACCACAACCCCTATCCGGACGCCGCCCCGCCGGAACGGCCGGTCTGGGTGGGCGACTTCTGGGACATGTTCGGCGCCGGCCATCTGCTGGAGATGAAAAATCTCAAAGCAATTGCCGAATACCGCCATCACAATGGGCTCCCGGTGACACCGGACTGGATGCGATAAACCTCGCATAATCACGCCAGGCGATGAAACGTCGCCAGGCTAAATGGGTTCCAGGCCGGTCAGATAGCGCTGGGCCAGGTCCTGATAGGCCTTCGGGTTGACATTCACCCACATCTCGGCGCCCGTGCCCGCGATCGGGCCCTTGATCGTGGCCGGCGCCCCGACCACCAAAACCTCGTCGGGAATCTTGGTGCCA
>NZ_DASPSP010000089.1:0-2491 GCF_035623875.1 Mycobacterium sp.
CCGCGTCCCGCTCCCACCCGGCCAAAACCACGCGCAGCTCATCGACCATGCCCTGATTCAGCGAATTGATCGCCTCAGGCCGATTCAACGTCACAAAACCCACACCGTCTTCAACGCGGCGCAAAACCTCGTCCGTCACCCTGCATTGCTCCTTGGTCAAGGCACGGGTTGGACATACCTTCGCCGTACCGCGTAGAAATGTGTCGCGGCGGGTCTTAGGCCGCGGAGATGCCGCCGTTTACGCTGATCGCCTGCCCGGTCAAGCGCGCCGCCGCGGGGCTGCACAGGAACACCGTCAATGCAGCGATGTCGTCGGCCGTCGGCACACCGAGCTGGGCTTGCTGTGCCGCTCGGGCGAAGAGTTTGCCGCTAAACCCGTCGGCCGTGATGCGTTCGGTGGAGGCGGTGCCGTAAACCAGGGATGGCGTCATCGCATTGGCGCGGATACCGTAGCGCTTCTCCTCGATGGCGATGGTTCGGGTGAACATCACGATGGCGGCCTTTGCCGCGCCGATAATTGCTTCACCCGGCGTGGCGGTCTTGGCCGCATCGGATGCCACGTTGACGATGACGCCGCCTCTTCGGCTGCGCATGCCTGGTAGCACCGCGCTGGCCATATGCATTGACGGCAGCGCTAGTTGGGTAAGCATCCGACCGATGTCGGCGCCCGGAATGTTGATGAACAGCTCGGGCCGCACGTCGGCGGCTGTGCTGCACATCAGGATGTCGATACCGGACAGGATCTGGTCTGCCTCTGTCGCAATAGCTTCTGCGGCAACAGGATCGGTTGCGTCGCCGACGACAAAGTGTGCAGCAGCGCCGAGTTCCGCGATCGACTTCGCGGCCAGCTCGCCGCGTTCGGCGTTGCGACCGGCGATCACGATCCGGGGCACGCCGGCCGCTGCGAGCGCCCGGGCCGATGCCAGCCCGATGCCGGCCGTGCCGCCCACGATCAGTGCTGTTGATGCGTCGAGATTTTTGGGGGCTGGCAGATCCGCCTTGCTGTCAGTCATACCTTCGTCCTCACTGTGGGAAGCTGCGATACACGCTGTAGCCACTGCAGAAGGTCATCGATTACCTCTGCCCGGTTGATCTCGTTGAGGATCTCATGCCGACCGTCGTCGTAGACGCGGACAGTGACATCGGTCAGACCCGCGGCGCGGTACCGGTCGACCAGTGCCCACAGCAGCGTGAGGCCGCCGTTGACGGGGTCCTTTGACCCCACTGCCACGTACATCGGCAGGTCGTGTGGCATGCGTGCCACCTCGGCGGGGTCGGCGAGTCTTCGGGCGCCGACGAACATGTCTTTCGCAGACGCGGCGTCGATACCGAATCCGCACAATGGATCGGTGAGATATGCGTCGACGACGGCCTCGTCGCGGGAAAGCCAGTCGAAATCGGTCCGGGCCGGCTGGAACGGAGTATTGAAGGCGGAGAGGTCTAGATCGCCGGACAGGTCCAAGGCCGGCTCAAGAAGGTCGAGGGCAGTGGTCCCGGTCAACGCGACCGCGTCGACGTCGGTAGCGTGATCCAGCAGAAATTGTTGAGTCGCAAACGAACCCATGCTGTGGGCAACAATTACAACCGGCAGGTGAGGATGGTCTGATTTCGCTTGGGCGATTACCAGATTCAGCTCATCGACTAGCGCCGGCCACCCGTTAGGTCCCAGCTGGCCGGGCTCGTGGTTGCGGGCGAGCGAGGCGCCGTGTCCGCGATGGTCATGTCCATAGACTTCAAAACCCTGGGCGGTCAGCGCGCTGGCTACGTGGTCGTATCGGCGGAGGTGCTCGCCCATGCCGTGGACAAGTACGACGACGCCCGCGCCCGTGCGACTCCGGTCAGCAGCCCAGCGATAACCGACAAGCTTCCGGCCGTCGGCGCAACGGTAGCTAAACGTGGCCGGCTCCATCACCGGGTTCCGTTCGCACGACGGCACCGGGAAACCGGATAGGAGTTTGTCGCCACCACGGTAATAACATTAGAATGGTCAGACCGAAACGGTCAAGTGTCAGCCGGCCAGACAGCGCGGGTGCTCTTGCCGGGCTCAAAGTGGAGTGGCTGTCGCCCCGGCTCGGCCGCGATCGACCTTGTCGAAGAATTGTTGCGATCGCTCCATCACGCTTATGTTGCCGCCGCATAGCGCGTAACCCCACATCGCCTCGACGCGCAGTTGGTCATAGAGAGGGCGGCCGATAATCTCGAGCACCGTCTCCTTGGCCGATTCGATCGCGGCCTGGTCACAGCGAAGGATTCGCTGCACCAGCGCGTCGGTCTCTTCCATCAGCTTGTCGTGTGGCACCACCCGGGACACCATGTTCGCCGTGTACGCCCGCTCGGCAGAAATCGGCTCACCGGTAAGCAATAACTCCAACGCAAACCCGACACCGCAGGTGTTGACCAGACGGGGGATGCCGCCGTCGGCCGGATGCATCCCGCGACGCACCTCGAAGGTGCCGAACTGCGCGCGATCGGAGGCGATGCGGATGTCACA
>NZ_DASPSP010000091.1:0-36816 GCF_035623875.1 Mycobacterium sp.
CCGCGTCCCGCTCCCACCCGGCCAAAACCACGCGCAGCTCATCGACCATGCCCTGATTCAGCGAATTGATCGCCTCAGGCCGATTCAACGTCACAAAACCCACACCGTCTTCAACGCGGCGCAAAACCTCGTCCGTCACCCGCGTCGTCTCCCCTCGGTGAATGCCACGTGAATCCCTGGTCGATCGCTGGTCAGGGCCTGACCAAGCAATCTAGATCGTTACCCGCATGGGAGCGCTCGCGGGTAAGGTTTATTTCGAGTAGGTCCGGCCGCGCATCACGTAAAGCCTCCGCTGGGAACCCGGCTGGACTACGGTTCGTTGATTACTTGTTCGCACAGCGCGAAGTCACAGTTCAAGAGAGGATCCGACGGTGCGGGAGACTAGTAACCCGGTATTTCGCTCGTTGCCCAAGCAGCGCGGCGGATACGCGCAGTTCGGGACTGGCGTCGCAGGCGCCGCGACCCAATATGGGCATCAGGCGGACCCCTATGCTCCGTATGTCGACCAGCGGGCTGGCGTTTCCCGCCCGCTGACCATTGACGACGTCGTCACCAAGACTGGGATCACCCTGGCGGTGCTATCGGCTGTGGCTGTCGTTTCCTACTTCATGGTGCAGGCCAATCAGGCGCTGGCTGGCCCGTTCACGTTCATCGGAGCCTTCGGTGGGCTGGCGTTGGTCATGATCGCCACCTTCGGGCGCAAGCAGGACAACCCGGCCATCGTGTTGACCTACGCGGGGCTGGAGGGGCTGTTCCTTGGAGCCATCTCCTTCCTGCTGGCCAACTTCTCGGTTTCGACCACCAATGCCGGTGTGCTGATCGGACAGGCGATCCTGGGCACGCTCGGAGTTTTCGTTGGGATGCTCGTCGTCTACAAAACCGGCGCCATCCGGGTCACCCCGAAGTTCACCCGGATGATCGTTGCCGGCATCTTCGGTGTGGTCGTCCTGATGCTCGGCAACCTGCTGCTGTCGATGCTTCCGATGAACCACCACGAGGGCTTAGGCCTGCGCAGCGGCGGCACGTTGGCGATTATCTTCTCGCTGGTGTGCATCGGCCTGGCGGCGTTCAGCTTCCTGATCGATTTCGACGCTGCCGACCAGATGATCCGCGCCGGGGCTCCGGAGAAGGCGGCCTGGGGTATCGCGTTGGGCCTGACCGTGACGCTGGTCTGGCTCTACATCGAGATCCTGCGGCTGCTGAGTTATCTACAGAACGACTAGAGATCGAGAAAGCCGGCACGTGCGCACGTGCCGGCTTTTTCATGTGTAAAGCCTGCGGTCAGCTAAGCCGCTCGATCACCATCGCCATGCCCTGACCGCCGCCGACGCACATGGTCTCCAGGCCGAACGTCTTGTCGTGAGTGGTCAGGTTGTTCAGTAGCGTGGTTGCGATGCGGGCGCCGGTCATGCCGAACGGGTGGCCCAGCGCGATCGCACCGCCCGACACGTTCAGCTTGTCCTCGTCGATGCCCAATTCGCGGGCCGAGCCGAGTACCTGGACCGCGAAGGCCTCGTTGATCTCGAACAGATCGATATCTTTGATCGACATGCCGGCGTGCGCCAGCGCCTTCTTGCTCGCCTCGATCGGTCCCAGGCCCATGATCTCCGGGGACAGGCCGCTCACGCCGGTGGCCACCACGCGCGCCAGCGGCGTCAGGCCGAGTTCTTTGGCCTTGGTGTCGGTGGTGATCACCACCGCGGCGGCGCCGTCGTTCAGTGGGCAGGCATTACCCGCCGTCACCGTGCCGTTGGGCCGGAACACCGGTTTGAGCTCACTGACCTTCTCGTAGGTTGTTCCCGGTCGCGGACCGTCGTCCGTGCTGACCGTGGTGCCGTCGGGAAGGCTGACCGGTTCGATCTCGCGCTCGAAGAACCCGCTCTTGATCGCCTCCTCGGCCCGGTTCTGGCTGCGCACCCCCCAGTGGTCCTGGTCTTCGCGGCTGATTCCGGTAAGTATGGCGACGTTTTCGGCAGTTTGACCCATCGCGATGTAGATATCGGGCAGCGCCTCGTCGGAGCGGGGATCGTGCCATTCGTCGGCGCCCTCGGCCGCGGTGGCCGTGCGTTGTTCGGCGTCGTCGAATAGTGGGTTCTTGGTGTCCGGCCAGGAGTCCGAGTTGCCCTTGGCGAATCGGGAGACCGTCTCCACGCCCGCGGAAATGAACGCGTCGCCTTCACCGGCCTTGATCGCGTGGAAGGCCATCCGGATGGTCTGCAGCGAGGACGAGCAATATCGGTTGACGGTGGTGCCCGGCAGAAAGTCGTAGCCCAGTTCGATGGCGACGACGCGGGCCATGTTGAAGCCTTGCTCACCACCGGGCAGGCCGCAGCCCAAGATCAGGTCGTCGATTTGGTGCGGGTTGAGCGCGGGCACCTTGTCCAGTGCGGCACGCACCATCTGCGCCGCCAGGTCGTCGGGCCGCATGCTGACCAGCGACCCTTTCATGGCGCGGCCGATCGGCGAACGGGCGGTTGAGACGATGACGGCTTCCGGCATGACGGCTCCTCGGTGGGTGTGGTCTCGCTCGACCGAATCTAGCCCGCGGAGGAGCCGGGCGATCTAGCCGGGGGCAGGTATGACGATGGGTGCCGGCACGCCGGTGGTAGGCCGTGGCCACAGCCGCGAGATTAGCCGGCGCGCCAAGTAGCCAGGACCGGCCTCGGTGGCGGTCGCCGACGGCAGGGCCGACTCGCCGGCCCACTCGCCGAGCGCCTGGCACAACGCCGGCAGCAACTGGCTCGCGGCGAGCGCGTATCCGGCCGCCGATGGATGAAACTGATCGTCGGACAGCATCAATTCGGGCGCATGCCGAAACTCATCGTTGACCAATGAGGCCAGCGGCACTGGCACGCCGCCGGCCGACCTGACGGCCCCGGCCTGGGCACGGGCGAGCCGCAGACCCCGGGTGCGTACCGTCCAGCGCAGCGGCTGCGGGATGGCTTTGACGACCCCGAAATCGGGGCAGGTGGCGACGACGACCACTGCGCCGCTCGCGCACAGCCGCCGCGCCGCTGCGCCGAGCCGTCGTGCCGAGGCGCCGATGCCGTTGAGCGCCGTGACGTCGTTGGCGCCGATCAAGATCACCGCGGCGTCCGGCGGCGGACCGGCCACGAACATGGCGTCCACCTGGCCGGACAAGCCTTTGGAGGTGGCTCCGACGATCGCTTTGGTGCTCAACCGGATGCGTTTACCGCTGCGGTCGGCGAGTCCGCGCGCGATCAGCACACCGGGAACTTCGTCGGCGATGCGACAGCCGTACCCGGTTGCCGTCGAGTCGCCGAAGATCATCAAGTGCACGTCGACGGGCATCCCACGTTCCCAGCGCTGCACCGGACCGCCACCCGGGGCGTAGACGCCGTCAGCTCGCGGCGGGACGTCCCAAGATTTCGGGATGACGCTGCGCGCTTGCGCGGCTTGGCCGATCAGCAGGTTGCGTGCGCCCAAATAGGCAGTGCCGGTCGACGCCAGCGCACCTGCTGCGGCCAGCGCAACCATCGAACCCCGCGGCGGGCGAAGTACCACGTGATCAGTTTATGTCGGCGGCGGCGGGTGTTCTTGAGAGCCGAGGGCAGACACGATTACGGGACGGATCAGTTCTGGTATCGAATCAGACTCTTTGATTGTTGAAGTTCTAAGAAGTGTCAAGCTAAGTTTGCGAGGTTGGCTGAGTGCTAGGTCGGGTACACCTCACGATGACACAGGTTGAACCGGTCGCTCCGCTACTTCGTAGACATGCTGTATCGCACTACAACGGTGTAGGAGTGTTGAGCATGACCGCACCTAGCAAGGTTTCGGGCGCGCCCCGCAATGTAATTGGCCGCCGTGATGCGTTGCGGGCTCGCAAGTTTCCCGTCAGCGACGGCGTGCCCGTCGAGGTCGTCGAAAGCGGCCCCAGCCTTCCCGGGATGATCGCAGCGCTGGCATGCCGTCTCACGATCCGGCCGGTTTTGGCCGTGGGCAGCCACATTCCGCACATGCCGTGGCCGTTCGGCCTCATCGACTTCGCTTCACGGGTTTTGCTTCCTGCCCCTGGAACTATCCGCGCGACAGTGGAATTGCCGCACGCTACGGCGCAGCTGGTTCGTGCGCCCGGCGTGCTGCCGGCCGACGGCAAGCGACGGGTGGTGCTCTATCTGCACGGCGGCGCGTTTTTGACGTGTGGGGTCAACTCGCACAGCAGGATTGTTAACGCATTGTCGAAATACGCCGATTCTCCGGTGCTGGTGGTCAATTACCGGCTAATTCCGAAGCATTCGGTCGGCATGGCGCTGGACGACTGCCACGATGCCTACCGCTGGCTGCGGCTGCGTGGATACCAGCCCGAGCAAATCGTGTTGGCCGGCGACTCCGCCGGTGGTTATCTCGCTCTTGCACTGGCCCAACGGCTTCAGCAGGTCCACGAGGAACCGGCTGCGCTGGTGGCGATTTCGCCGTTACTGGAGCTGGCCAAAGAGTCCAAGCAGGCGCATCCAAATATCAAAACCGATGCGATGTTCTCGTCGAAGGCGTTCGATGCGTTGATCGCGCTGGTCGCCCAAGCGGCAGGCAAGCACACTGTCGACGGAAAGCCGGAGCAGCTCTACGAGCCGCTCGACCACCTCGAGTCGGGGCTGCCGCGGACGCTGATCCACGTGTCGGGATCCGAGGTGTTGCTCCACGACGCGCGGTTGGCCGCCCGCCGACTGGCGGCGGCAGGGGTGCCGACCGAGGTCCGGGTCTGGCCCGGCCAGATACACGACTTCCAGCTCGCTGCACCGCTGGTGCCCGAGGCGACGCGCTCGCTGCGGCAGATCGGTGAGTACATCCGCGAGGCCACCGGCTAGTGCCTGCGCGCGGCGTCGCAACACCTGAGACGATGGACGCATGCGGATCGCGCGACACATCAGTGAACTCATCGGGAATACTCCACTAGTTCAGCTGAACTCGGTCGTGCCGCCTGGCTCGGGCAGGGTCGTCGCCAAGGTCGAGTACCTCAACCCGGGCCTCAGCAGCAAGGACCGCATCGCGGTGAAGATGATCGACGCCGCCGAGGCCAGCGGCCAGCTGAAGCCGGGCGGCACCATCGTCGAACCGACCTCTGGAAACACCGGCGTCGGTTTGGCGTTGGTAGCCCAGCACCGCGGTTACCGGTGTGTGTTCGTCTGCCCCGACAAGGTCAGCGAGGACAAGCAGAACGTGTTGCGTGCCTACGGTGCCGACGTGGTGGTATGCCCGACGGCGGTGCCGCCCGATCATCCGGACAGCTATTACAGCGTGTCCGACCGCCTGGTCGACGAAATCGACGGTGCCTGGAAGCCCGACCAGTATTCCAACCCGCAGGGGCCGGCGAGCCACTACGAGACCACCGGCCCGGAGATCTGGGCCGACACCGACGGCCAGGTCACCCATTTCGTCGCCGGTATCGGGACCGGCGGGACGATCACCGGCGCCGGTCGCTACCTCAAGGACGTCTCGGATGGAGCCGTGCGGGTCATCGGAGCCGACCCGGAAGGTTCGGTGTACTCCGGCGGCACCGGCCGGCCTTACCTCGTCGAAGGAGTAGGCGAGGACTTCTGGCCGGCGGCCTATGACCGCAGCGTCCCCGATGAGATCATCGCGGTGTCTGACTCCGATTCGTTCAACATGACCAGAAGGCTGGCCCGCGAGGAGGCCATGCTGGTCGGTGGCTCGTGCGGGATGGCGGTGGTGGCCGCGCTGAAGGTGGCCGAGCAAGCCGGGCCCGACGCGCTGATCGTGGTGTTGCTGCCCGATGGTGGTCGCGGCTACATGTCGAAGATCTTCAACGACGCCTGGATGTCGTCGTATGGGTTCCTGCGCACCAGGCTGGACGGCTCGATCGAACAGCCGACGGTGGGCGACGTGCTGCGCGGGAAGACTGGCGCGTTGCCTGACCTGGTGCACACCCACCCGTCGGAGACGGTGCGCGATGCGATCGGCATCCTGCGCGAGTACGGGGTGTCCCAGATGCCCGTCGTCGGCGCCGAGCCACCGGTGATGGCCGGCGAGGTGGCCGGCAGTGTCTCTGAGCGCGAACTGCTTTCGGCCGTCTTCGAGGGCCGCGCCAACCTGGCCGACGCCGTTGGGATGCACATGAGTCCGCCGCTGCCGATCATCGGCACCGGCGAACTCGTCGGCTCGCTGGCCAAGACGCTGCGGGACTTGGACGCCGTCATGGTCGTCGAGGAGGGCAAGCCGGTGGGGGTCATCACCCGGTACGACTTGTTGGGATTTCTCTCCGACGGCCCGCGACGCAAGTAGCCGGACGGCCAACAGGCAAATTACTTTGGGTAGCAAACCACCGCGCTGGTTGGGTGGCTCGGGGGCGGCGGTCGACGGCAGCCGAACATCGCGCCCGGCCGAACGTTTCCTCGCTGCCGCGTGCTTGGCGGAGTTCTCGGATAACCTAGTGCCGCTTAGTGCAGCAAATCGTTTGCAAAGGGAAGCCGTTCATGACCGACCAACCGCCCCCGCCGCCGCACGGTGGTGAGTACCCACCGCCGCCCCCGCCCTCGGGCGGGTATGCGCCGCCACCGCCCGGGCCTGCGATTCGCGGCCTGCCGAAGCAGGCCTATACGCCGTGGCTCACCCGGGTCGGGGCATACCTGATCGACTCCTTGCCGTTCGCGGTCATCCTTGGCGTCGGTTGGCTGGTGCTGCAGAACTCGGTCGACAGCGCCTGTCTGACCGACATCACGCAGTACGACGTCGACCAGATCTGCTCGATCGGGTACTCCACGGTGGGTGTGACGGTGATGTGGGGGGCAGTGCTGGTCGGGCTGGTCTATGTGGTCTGGAACTACGGCTACCGTCAGGGCGTAGGCGGATCGAGCATCGGTAAGTCGCTGCTCAAGTTCAAAGTCGTCAGCGAGAACACCGGAGAGCCAGTCGGTTTCGGAATGTCCGTGCTGCGCCAGATCAGCCACGTCGTCGACGCAGTGCCTTTCTGCCTCGGCTACCTGTTTCCACTCTGGACCGCCAAACGCCAAACGCTGGCTGACAAAATCATGGCGACGGTTTGCCTGCCACTTGATCAGACGGCGCCAGACGGGACGGCCGAATACGGGTACTAGATCACGGACACCACGGCGGGATCGGACAGAAGTTGAGGCCCGGCGGCGGTGGAGGCGGTGCTGGTGGCGTATCGCCCTCAAAAATGTTCTGAGCGACATTGCCCTGCCCAGGCCGGACGTACCAATAAGTGTGGCAGACGTTGGTGTCCCACACGACGGGGTTCACCCGAAGGTTGCCGGTCTGCACCGGAGGATCGCCGGGGCACCAGTGACATGGCCCGGCCGGATGGTCCTCTGGGCAGCCGGGCCAGGATTGCGGTGCAGGACCGGGATGGGCCTCGGCGCTACCTGCGCCCACCAGCCCCGCGACATTGCCCCAGAGCAGCGCAGTCGCGGCCAGTCCCAAGATCAGTCGCTTCATAAACCTGGATTGTGGTCTCCGGCAGCTTCCGCACATCGGGAATAGTCCGTATTCGCAACGCTCGTTGCCCTGCCGCGCGTCCGAGCTGACCTGATCATGATCGCTAGGCTGATCGTCGATGAGTGAACACTTCGATAACGCCGGGCTGGCCACCAAGGCCATCCACGCCGGCTACCGACCTGATCCGTTGACCGGCGCGGTCAACGCCCCGATCTACGCCAGCAGCACCTTCGCCCAGGACGGCATCGGTGGTCTGCGCAGCGGATTCGATTACGCGCGCACCGGCAATCCGACCCGCGCCGCGCTGGAGACCGCGTTGGCCGCCGTCGAGGACGGCAGGTTCGGCCGGGCGTTCGGTTCCGGCATGGCAGCCAGCGACTGTGCGCTGCGCGCGGTGCTGCGCCCCGGAGACCATGTGGTGATCCCCGACGACGCCTACGGCGGGACATTCCGGCTGATCGACAAGGTGTTCACCGGGTGGGGTGTGCAGCACACCCCGGTCGCATTGGCTGATCTTGACGCGGTCCGCGCAGCAGTCAACCCCCGCACCCGGCTGATCTGGGTGGAAACACCTACGAACCCGCTGCTGTGGATCGCCGATATCGCGGCAATCGCTGAGCTTGGCGCCGAGACTGGCGCGAAAGTGTTGGTGGACAACACGTTTGCCTCACCGGCGTTGCAGCAGCCGTTGACCCTCGGTGCTGACATCGTGTTGCACTCGACCACCAAGTACATCGGCGGCCATTCCGACGTGGTGGGCGGAGCCCTGATTACCAACGACGAGGAGTTGGACGCGGCGTTCGCGTTCTTGCAGAACGGGGCCGGTGCGGTGCCGGGCCCGTTCGATGCGTACCTGACCATGCGCGGCCTCAAGACGCTGGTGCTGCGGATGCAGCGGCACAGCGAAAACGCCGCTGCCGTCGCGGAATTCCTCGCAGGGCATGCGTCGGTGAGCGCGGTGTTGTACCCGGGTCTGCCCACGCACCCCGGTCACCAGATCGCGGCCCGGCAGATGCGAGGGTTCGGCGGCATGGTGTCGGTGCGGATGCGGGGCGGTCGCAGTGCCGCCGAGGCGCTGTGCGCCAACACCAGGGTGTTCATCCTGGCCGAGTCGCTCGGTGGTGTCGAGTCGCTGATCGAGCATCCCGGCGCGATGACCCATGCGTCGACCGCCGGTTCCCAGTTGGAGGTGCCGGACGACCTGGTGCGGCTGTCGGTCGGCATCGAGGACATCGCCGACCTGATCGCCGATCTCGAACAGGCGCTCAGCTAGCGCCGCTTCGCGGGGCCAGCGCCTGACGGATGGCCGCCGTGGTCACAGCCAGGTTGACCTCGGCCAGTTCTGGTTCGGACTCGCGAACCCAAGTACCGCTGGCGATGTCACCCGCCCGGCTGAGCACCCACTCCCAGGCGCGATCGTTGAGGCTGAGCACCGCGCTCAGGCCGTCGACGGTGTGCAGCAGCGCGATCAGTGCCGCCATCGCGGGATCGGGTCTGGCCTGATCCAACAACACCGACATGAGCGTCGCCCGAATCTGGTCGACCCGAGTCCGATCGAGCAGCGGCCACGCATATACCCGCTTGAAGCCTCTGAAGCCGTTGCCCTGCAGTCGAACCCGGTGGATGTGACCGCCAAGCTCCAGCTGCGACAGCACGACGCCGGTGGTCTGGCGGCGCAGTTTTGCGATCGCCGCAGCCGGACTCATCGGGCGGCGCAGCAACATCTGCAGCGCCGGCGCGACCACGGGATCCGTTGGCTCCGGCCCGATCAGCGCGACCAGCCGTCCGGCTTGCACCGGTTCGCTGTCAACCGCCGGCCGGATGCGGCAGGCATGCGCCAAGTCCAGCAGCACCGCGGCGGACAGGACACGCCCCTGGCGGGCCCGGTCCAACGCCGGCTGCGCTGACGCGTTGTCGAGCAAGAGCAAGGCCAAGTCCTCGGCGATGCGCGCCATCAGCCGATTTGATCCCGCCCTTGTCCGCGACCGGTGCCCTGATCAGGCGTGGTAGGGCTCCGCGCTGACCAGCGTCACCTCGACGGTGTTGCCGTTGGGCACGGTGTAGCTGCGGGTCTCACCGACCTTGGCGTCAATCAGGGCCCCGCCCAGGGGTGAGTTCGGGGAGTAGACCTCGAGCTTGCCGTCGTTGATGCCCTCCTGGCGGGTGGCGATCAGGAACATCTCGTTGTCGGACTTGTCGCCGTTGTAGTAGACCTTCACCACCGAACCCGGCAGCGCGACACCGGACTGCTTGGGGGCCTCGCCGACCTTCGCGTTGTTGAGCAGGTCCTGCAGCTGACGGATACGGGCCTCTTGCTGGCCCTGCTCCTCGCGGGCGGCGTGGTATCCGCCGTTCTCGCGCAGGTCGCCCTCCTCGCGGCGATCATTGATTTCCGCGGCGATGACCGGACGGTTCGCAATCAACTGATCGAGCTCAGCCTTGAGTCGGTCATGTGACTCTTGGGTCAACCAGGTCACCTGCGTGTCCGTCATCTCGTCGTGCTCCTTGTGTCGGTTCCGCGGCATCCGCGTCGCTAAATTGTCCGTCTTGCTGCCCGGTGGTTCCACCGCGTGTACTGCCGACCCCAGTAGTCGGGCGTACCCCCTGCACGCCACACATGCCCGCTAAAGCAGCAATACACGGTCCCTGCTGGAACCGTGCATCCGAACAGCTTACCACCGCCGGCCCGCGCGCCGTTCACATTTTGGCAGTTCGGCGTTTGCCCGGGGTTGCCGAAAGCCCGTGGGGTCAGGGCGCGCGCAGGTAGGCCGGCACGTCGGCGCCGCAGCCGTAAACGTCGCCCATCACCGGCGGCTTGCTGGACTTGACGATCGTCGTCACCTGGACCGTTGGCTCGGCTGCCGGGGGAACCAGCACCTCACGCCGGCCCGTCTCGCTGCCGTCTTTCGCGCGCACCCGCACGATGCAGTCAACTGGCCGCGACGGGTCCAATCGCGTCACGCTGATCGTTACCGACACCGTCTCCGGGTCGATCAACCGATAGCCGGCCAGCGTGCCCTCGACATCGCTGCGGCCCAGCCGTTGGTAGCCGATGAGGGCGACGACGACGCCGGCGGCGACACCCAGCACAGTAAGGACAACGATGACACGGCGCCGCGACGCGCGGGGCAATCGGCCACGCCCGTAGCGGGTCGGCGGCGGATGCGGTGAACCTTTGGTCATGTGTCTCGCGGTACGTGCCGGGTGATCAGGTTTCGGGCGCGGGCACCCGGGATGAAACTATTAGGACTGGAACTATAGGTCGACATACCAGGCCCAGCGAACAAGAACCAGCACGCGGGAACAGGGAGCACGTGAACGAACTGCGGTTGATGGCGGTGCATGCCCACCCGGACGACGAGTCCAGCAAGGGCGCTGCCACCCTCGCCCGTTATGCCGATGAGGGCCACCGCGTGCTGGTGGTGACCCTTACCGGAGGCGAACGCGGCGAAATCCTCAACCCGGCGATGGACCTGCCCGAAGTACACGGACGCATCGCCGACATCCGCCGCGACGAGATGGCGAAGGCAGCCGAAATCCTCGGCGTCGAACACACCTGGCTGGGCTTCGTCGACTCGGGGCTGCCGAAGGGGGATCCGCCGACGCCGCTGCCCGAGGACTGCTTCGCACTGACCCCGCTGGAGGTGTCCAGCGAAGCGCTGGTGCGGGTGGTGCGCGAATTCCGTCCGCACGTGATGACGACCTATGACGAGAATGGCGGCTACCCGCACCCCGACCACATCCGCTGCCATCAGGTTGCGGTCGCGGCATACGAGGCCGCCAGTGACTATCGGCGATTCCCGGACGCAGGCCCAGTGTGGACAGTGCCCAAGCTGTACTACAACCACGGATTTTTGCGACAGCGGATGCAGTTGCTGCAGGATGAATTCGCCAAGAACGGCCAGCAGGGCCCGTTCGAGAAGTGGCTGGCGCATTGGGATCCCGCGCACGACGTGCACGCCGACCGAGTGACCACCCGGATCGAGTGCTCGGCGTATTTCAGTCAGCGTGACGACGCGCTGCGTGCACACGCCACTCAGATCGATCCCAAAGGGGATTTCTTCGCGGCGCCGATCGCATGGCAGCAGCGGCTGTGGCCGACCGAAGAGTTCGAGCTGGCGCGCTCACGTGTGCCGGTGCGTCTTCCCGAGACCGATTTGTTCGCCGGACTCGAGGCGGAGCAGTGAACCAGTTTGCGCTTGCCGCGATCCGGGTGTGCGCCGACGGCGGGCCGCAGCGCAGCGGACCGGATTTTGGCAAAGCCAGCCCAATCGGGTTACTGGTGGTGGTGCTGCTGCTGATCAGTCTGGTGTTTCTGGTGCGCTCGATGAACCGGCACCTCAGGAAGTTGCCTGAGTCCTTCGACCCCCAGAATCCTGGCCCGGATCAGGCCGTCGACGACGGGACGCTCGGCGCTGACGAGCCGCCTCAGGACCATCCCGACGATCGCTTCCCCCATGAGCCCGGCGGGTAACCTGCTCGCCGGGGCGGCCAGCCCCTACCTTCGCCAGCACGCCGACA
Source organism: Mycobacterium sp. (assembly GCF_035623875.1). Lineage (GTDB taxonomy): Bacteria > Actinomycetota > Actinomycetes > Mycobacteriales > Mycobacteriaceae > Mycobacterium. The sequence goes on from NZ_DASPSP010000091.1 coordinate 11,956, forward strand.
ATCCGGTGCATTGGCAGCAATGGTCGCCACGGGCGCTGGCCGAGGCCGCCGAACGCGATGTGCCGATCCTGCTGTCCGTCGGCTACGCCGCATGCCACTGGTGTCACGTCATGGCCCACGAGTCGTTCGAGGACGACGACGTGGCCGCCGCAATGAACGCGGGGTTCGTCTGCGTCAAAGTCGACCGTGAGGAGCGACCCGACATCGACGCCGTCTACATGAATGCCACCGTCGCGCTCACGGGGCAGGGCGGCTGGCCCATGACATGTTTCCTGACGCCCGACGGGCGCCCATTCTACTGTGGCACCTACTATCCGAAAGCCGCTTTTCTGCAGCTGCTTTCGGCGGTGGGCAGTACCTGGCACGATCGCCGCGACGAGGTCGAGCAGGCCTCCGATCACATCGCAAGCGAACTGCAGTCCATGGCTGGGGCACCCCGGGGGCAGCCCTCCAGCGGCCCGGCGGTGGCCGCGTCGCTGTGTGACGACGCCGTCGCGACCGTGCTGCGCGACGAGGACACCGCGCGCGGCGGTTTCGGCGGCGCGCCGAAATTCCCGCCGTCGGCGTTGCTCGAGGCGCTGCTACGGCACTGGGAGCGGACCGGTTCGCCGGATGCGCTGGACACGGTTCGCCGTACCTGCACCGCGATGGCCCGCGGCGGAATCTACGACCAGCTGGCTGGCGGGTTTGCCCGCTACAGCGTCGACAACGCCTGGGTGGTACCGCATTTCGAGAAGATGCTGTACGACAATGCGCTACTACTGCGTGGCTACGCGCACTGGGCCCGCCGCACCGGGGATGAGTTAGCGCGCCGAGTCGCCGGCGAGACGGCACGTTTCCTGCTCGACGAGCTGGCCGAGGCCGGCATGTTCACCTCGTCGCTGGACGCCGACGCCGACGGCCGGGAGGGTTCGACCTACGTCTGGACGCCCAGCCAACTGGCAGAAGCGCTCGGAAGCGACGACGGGCATTGGGCCGCTTCGGTTTTCGGCGTTACTGAGACGGGTACCTTTGAAGCCGGCGCGTCGGTGCTGCAGTTGCCGAGCAACCCGGACGACCCGAGTCGGTTCGAGCGCGTCCGGACCGCGCTGCTGGCCGCCCGGCTCACCCGGGCGCAGCCGGGCCGCGATGACAAGGTCGTCACCGCCTGGAACGGACTGGCCATCACCGCGCTGGCCGAGGCGAGTGTGGCGTTGGCCGCGCCGGAGTTGGCCGACGCCGCCGCTCGCTGTGCGACGGCGCTGGTCGAGTTGCACCTGGTGGACGGCAGGCTGCGCCGGGCCAGCCTGGGCGGGCGGGTCGGTGAGAGCGCCGCGATCCTGGAAGATCACGCCATGCTGGCCACCGGGCTGTTGGCGCTCTACCAATTGACCACCGACGTTGCCTGGCTCACGACGGCCACCGACCTGCTCGATATTGCGTTGGCGCACTTCGCCGATCCCGACCGGCCTGGCGGCTGGTTCGATAGCGCCGACGATGCCGAGCAGCTGCTGTTGCGGCCCGCCGACCCGTTGGACGGGGCGACGCCGTCGGGCGCATCCGCGATCGCCGAGGCGCTGTTGACCGCGGCCCATCTGGCCGGCGCGGGGCGGGCCGACCGCTACCGGCAGGCGGCGGCTGACACGCTTCAGGCACACTCCCCGTTGCTGGTCCGCGCGCCGCGCGCGGCCGGGCATTGGTTGGCGGTCGCCGAATCCGCGGTGCGCGGACCGTTGCAGATCGCGGTCGCCTGTGCCGCGCCGGGGTCGTCGTTGCTGGCCGACGCGCGTCGACTCGCGCCCGGCGGGGCGATCGTCGTCGGTGGCCAAGCGGGGTCGTCGGAGCTGCTGGTCGGCCGCGACCGGGTGGCCGGTGCCGACGCGGCCTATGTGTGCCGCGGCCGGGTCTGCGATCTGCCGGTCACCACGGCCGACGACTTGGCGGCGGCGCTTGCCCGGTGACGCTGCAGGTGGCCGGCAACGAGGCGGCTTTCCGCGTCACGCAGCTTTAGCGTTTAGCGCGCAATCGCTAGAACACCGCGAACCAAATCGCGATGTAGTGGCAGATCGCCGCCACCGCGGTGCAGGCATGGAAGAACTCGTGGTAGCCGAACGTCGTCGGCCACGGGTCGGGCCAGCGCAGCGCATACAGAATTCCGCCGATGCTGTACAACGCGCCGCCCACGGTCAACAGCACCATCGCGGCCACCCCGGCGTTGTGCAGGATCATCGCGATGTAGAACGCCGACACCCAGCCGAGCATCAGATACAGCGGAACACCGACCCAGCGCGGCGCGCTCGGCCAGCACATCTTGAGCAACACCCCGGCAAGTGCACCGCCCCACACGATCCACAGCACCAGCGTCCCGGCGTCATGCGGCATCGCCAACAACGCGAACGGCGTATAGGTGCCGGCGATCAACACGAAGATCATCGAATGGTCGAGCCGCTTCATCCGGGTGCGGGCCTTCGTTGATTTCCAGGTGACCCGGTGGTAGATGGCGCTGACGGTGAACATCCCGACCACGGCGCCGGTGTAGACGAAGGTCGCCAGGCCGGCTTTGAGTCCGGCCAGCGGCCAGGACACCGATATCAGCGAAGCGCCGGCGGCGACCGCGACGATGGCCGAAACCAGATGGATCCAGCCGCGTGCCCTCGGCTTGGTCAGCACCTCGACGGCCTTGGCCGGCCCCAAAAGGCCGGGTGTGACAACCACATCGGTCTCGCGGCTCAATATCCCTCCCTAATCCCTCCGCGCCTTTGCGGCCGGATCGCTGGTATGCGGTGCCGCCCACAGTAATCTGGATCCCTGTGGAGATCATTCCGCCGCGTCTCAAGGAACCGCTTTACCGGCTCTACGAGTTGCGGCTGCGGCAAGGCCTGGCGGCAGCCAAACCCGCGCTGCCCCGCCACATCGCGGTGCTGTGCGACGGCAACCGCCGGTGGGCACGCGACGCCGGATACGACGACGTCAGCTACGGCTACCGGATGGGCGCGGCCAAGATCGCCGAGATGCTGCGCTGGTGCCAAGAGGCGGGCATCGAAATGGCAACCGTCTATTTGCTTTCCACCGAAAACCTGCGCCGTGATCCCGCCGAGCTGGCTGCGCTCATCGAGATCATCACCGACGTCGTCGAGGAGATCTGCGCGCCGGCCAACCGCTGGAGTGTGCGCACTGTCGGGGATTTGGAGCTGATCGGCGAGGAGCCCGCGCGACGACTGCGGGACGCTGTCGAGGGCACCGCATCCAGCGCAAACTCAGGCTTCCACGTCAACGTGGCGGTGGGGTACGGCGGCCGCCAGGAAATCGCCGAAGCCGTCCGTGCACTGTTGAGCAAGGAGATCGCCAACGGGGCCAGCGCCGAGGATCTCGTCGACGCCGTCACCGTCGACGCGATCTCAGAGAACCTGTACACCTCCGGGCAGCCCGATCCCGACCTGGTCATCCGCACGTCGGGGGAGCAGCGGCTGTCCGGGTTCCTGCTGTGGCAAAGCGCCTATTCGGAGATGTGGTTCACCGAGGCGCACTGGCCCGCGTTTCGCCGCGTTGACTTCTTGCGCGCATTGCGCGATTACAGCCTGCGCCATCGCCGTTACGGCAGCTGAGGCATCTGACGGCGTGTCACACTGGGAGCATGGCTGCGCTGTCGGCGTTGGTGTTTTCGCTGAGTTGGTGGCTGGGGCTGTATCTATTGGCCCGGGGTCCGCGCAAGCCCGTGCTCGCATTGGCGGCGGTGGGACTGTGCAGCTTTGCCACGGCGGTCGCGCTGGATGCGATACGGCTCGTCACCCAGTCCGTGCTGCTCGGCCACGTCGAGATCTACCTGGTCGCAGTTCCCGGCGTGGCCTGGTTCGCGGTGCTTGTCGAGCTGGCCCGGCCCTGCGACGGCGGGCGGGCACGCACCGGTGAGGTGTTGCTGGTCGGTGTCGTCGCTGCGCTGACGTTGGTCGGCGCGACGCTGGCGGGCAGCGTGAACGGGCCGCTGCGGCTGGGCCACCTGGTGATGTTCGCGGTGATCTCGGCGTCCACGCTGGGCGCGCTGGTCGCCGCCCTGAGACGTCCGTCGCAGCCGATCCCGGTGGTCGGGCTGGTTGTGATCGCGACGTTGTTCTTCGCGCTCAGCAACGCCATCCTGATTATTCCGCTGGGCGTGGTGCCCAGCTGGCTGGCGTTGGCGTCGACCGGGTGCGACGTGCTGGCGCTGGGTGTGGCGGTGGCGCTGTGGGACGCGTTCGACGAGGGCCAGGCGCTGCGCGCCGACATGCTGCGCTCATTCACCGGCACCGGCGCGGTGGCGGTGCTGCTCGGCGGCCAGATGCTGATCGGCATCGCGTTGACCCCGCAGCAGACGACCGCACAGACCGCGCTGACGGTGCTGCTGTTCACCAGCTTGGCGATCGCAACCTCCGTGCAGGTACTGGCCGACCCGTTGGCCGGGCTGCTGGACCGGCTGGTGTTCTCGCGATCCCCGATGCTGCGTGCGGACCGGGAGACGTTGCGGCGCACGCAATCCGCGCTGCCGCTGCGGTCGGCCGATCCGCTCGACGACTTCGACGATGACACCTTCGCCCGGCTCACCCGCCGGGCGCTGGGCCACTACGGCGACCTGTCCAAGCTGGTCGCCAGCCCACTGACCGGGTTGCCGGCCATCGACGAGCGGCTGGCCGCGCGCGGGGCGCCCGACCAGCCGCTGGAGCGGGCGATCGAGCTCAAGGCGCTGCTCGCGGACCGCATCGCGCGGCTCAAGCCACGCGACGGCGGCGACTTCGGCACCACCGAACAGTGGCGCTACTACAACTCGCTGTATTTCCCCTATGTCGTAGGTGTGCGCGCATACGCGCAGAACGCCACCGCCGCCGGCCTGGACGCCACCGCCCGGCAGGCCTGGCAGTGGTTCGTCACCGAGGTGCCGCAGCGCTCGCTGCACAACTGGCAGAACGCCGCGGCCAAGCTCATCGCCGCCGATCTGCGCGGCCGGGTGGCCGTCTCCAGTTAGCCGAGAATCCTGACTTAGTCGCGCTAGGCAGGGAATACGTGGCCTAGATCACTCAGTTGACCCGCATATGGCAGTGCTTGGCAGTGCCACGCGTCGATCTGGCAGTCCCAGAACGGCACGCTCAGAGGTGTTCGACCCGATATCGCAAGGAGTTCCGAAATGACCGCTGTTACTCCACTGCCCACCCGACCGTTCGCCGACTCGACCGACTCCCTGTTGCGATTTTTCATGCGGCTCGACGCGACGCTGACGGGCTTCGCCGGCCTGCTGATCGCCGCGGCCGCCGATCCGATCTCGTCGCGCACCGGGCTGAGCTCGATCGCGGAATACGGCATCGGTGCGTTCTTCGTGCTCTGTGGGCTTTTGGTGTTCGGCCTCGCCGCTGCACCAGACCTGCGCCGCGCCGGGATCGGCGTCGTCATCGCCAACATCGTCTTCACCGTGGGGGCGGTCGTTGTGGTGGCCGCGGATGCATTGCCGCTGACCGCGACAGGGATCGCTGCGACACTGGCCAGCGGTGTCTACACAGCGCTGATCGGCTACCTGCAATACCTCGGAGTGCGCCGACTTCCGGCGTGACTCCCATCCCGCCGGTGCGGGGCGCCGCCGTCAGAGGTTACGGTGCGCGCCTCCGCATCGGCTTCTTCGCGCCGGGCTATGTCCGCGGCAATTTCACCACCTGCGCGCGCATAGCGTCGGCGACGTAGACGTTGCCTTCCGCATCCACCGCCACACCCTCCGGGGAATTGAGGCCGTTGAACGGCAGCGCCGTCTGGGGGCCAGACCCTCCGGGCAGCTTCAGCACCTGTCTGCTGTTCGAATCGGTGACAAAGACGCTGCCGGTGTGGCCGACTGCCACGCCGTAAGGCTGGTTCAGGCCGGTGAACGGCAGCACGGTCGGGTCAGTGGATCCGGCAGCCAGCTCCACCACCCGGTTGTCATTGGTTTGGGTGTCGGTGACGTAGACATCGCCTGCCGCGTCGACCGCCACACCTTGCGGGAACTCGAGCCCGGTGAACGGCAGCACGGTCTGGCTGCTAGACCCCGCTGGAAGTTTCACCACTTGTTGTATATGCCGGTCGGCGACATAGACATTGCCGCCCGCATCCACTGCCACTGCCCGCGGGTCTGCGAGGTTGGTGAACGGCAGTGTTGTTTGATCGGTCGACCCGGCCGCCAGCTTGACCACCTTGCCCACACCGGGGTAGCCGTCGGTGAAGTAGCTGACGTAGACGCTGCCCTTGCCGTCGACCGCCACACCGGTCAGGTTTTGCAGGCCGGTGAACGGCAGTTCGGTCTGGCTGTCAGACCCCGATGCCAGCTTCAGCACCCGGCGGTTGCCGGCGTCGGTGACGTAGACGTCGCCCTGGGCATCCACCGCCACGCTGGTCGGATCTTTGAGGCCGTTGAACGGCAACACGGTTTGCTTGGAGTAGAGCAGCGCGGACAGCGGGGAGTTCGGTGATCTGATGAGTGCGAGGATTCCCGCGATGACGGCGATCACCGCGCCGATGACGGCGATCGTGATCACCGTACGGTTGTGCCGGCGCGGCGGCGCAGGTATGGGATGTGGCCGATGGACAACTTGCCAACCGGCCGCGTGGTCACTGCTTGCCCACTCGTCCACTACACCCCCTTGGGGTCGGGAATACCATCACCGGCATACTAGCCGCGCGAGGACTCGCCTATCAGAATCATTGCGGCACAGGCGCTGTAGAGCTAGAGCTTGCGCAGCCGGAGCCGGTTGATGGAATGATCGGCGTCTTTGCGCAGCACCAGGGTCGCCCTCGGTCGGGTGGGCAAGATGTTCTCGATGAGGTTCGGCCGGTTGATCGAACGCCAGATGTCGCGGGCGGCGACGACGGCTTTCTGATCGGTCAGGCCCGCGTAGTGGTGGAAGTGCGAGGCCGGGTTGGCGAACGCGGTCGAGCGCATCGCCAAAAATCGCGAAACGTACCACTGCTCGATGTCCTCGATCCGCGCGTCCACATACAGCGAGAAGTCGAACAGGTCCGACACCATCAGGGTGGGCCCGGTTTGCAGCACGTTGAGTCCCTCGAGGATCAGGATGTCGGGGTGGCGGACCACCTGCTTGGCGCCCGGCACCCGGTCGTAGTGCAGATGCGAGTACACCGGGGCGCACGCGTAGTCCGAGCCCGACTTCACCGAGGTAACGAATCGCATCAATGCCCGTCGGTCATAGCTTTCCGGAAAGCCCTTGCGGTGCATGAGGTTTCGTCGGTTCAGCTCGGCGTTCGGGTAGAGGAACCCGTCGGTGGTCACCAGGTCCACCCGCGGGTGGTGATCCCAGCGGGCCAGCAGCGCCTGCAGCACGCGGGCCGTCGTCGACTTACCGACCGCCACGCTGCCGGCCACCCCGATGATGAACGGCACCGGCCGGTCGGGGTTCTGCTGGGGTTCGCCGAGGAATTCGGCGGTGGCGGCGAACAACCCCTGCCGGGCGGCGACCTGCAGGTGCAAAAGCCGGGCCAGCGGCAGGTAGACCTCCTCGACCTCGAGCAGGTCGATCTGCTCGCCGAGGCCGCGCAAGCCGACGACTTCTTCTTCGGTCAGCGGCTGCGGCGTGGACATGCGCAGCGCGCGCCACTGACTCCGGTCGAACTCCACATAGGGGCTCGGCTCGCTCAGCCGCGGCATGACTGTCAGTCTTGCAGCCTCGGCCGCACTGTGAGCGGCTGGGGCGACCCGATAGCGTTGATGCGCGTGGAGCTGAGTCAGCAACCCGCCGCGCTGGTCCGCGAGTACCTGCTGCTCGGTTTGCGCTTCGACCGGATCGAGTCCGGTTACGTCGACGCGTTCACCGGCGATCCCCGCTTAAGTCAAACGGTGTCGGCCGAGCGCGCCCCCGACCCAGCCGACCTGGTCCGCCAGGCGCAGCGGCTGCTCGCAGCGTTGTCAGATCTGCCGCGTCGGAACGGATTCGACGAAGCCCGCGCCGACTATATCGGCGCCCATCTGCGCGCGTTGGCCTGTGCCGGGCGCAAGTTCGCCGGCGAAGACGTCGGCTTCGTCGACGAGGTGCACGACTACTTCGACGTTCGCATCGCCAAGGGCGACGTGGAGACCTACCGGCAGGCGCATGCCCGGCTCGACGAAGTGCTGGGCGGCGACGGGCCGCTGGCCGACCGGATGATCGCCTACCGCGCCGCCGAAGAGATCCCGCCGGAGCGGTTGGCCGAATGCATCGACGCGTTCTCCAGCGCGCTGCGCGACCGGGTGCGCGCCGAGTTCCTGCTGCCAGATTTAGAAACGGTCGAGTATCAGGTGGTCACCGACAAGCCCTGGTCGGGATTCAATTACTACCTCGGCGATTACCGCTCGACGGTGGCCGTAAATGCCGACCTCAAACAGCTGATGTCCAACCTGCCGCGGCTGGTGGCCCACGAGTCTTATCCGGGACACCACACCGAGCACTGCCGCAAAGAAGCCGGACTGGTCCGACGCAAGGGTCAGGCCGAGCAGACCATCTTTTTGGTGAACACCCCGCAGTGCCTGATGGCCGAGGGCCTGGCCGACCTGGCGCTCTACGCCGCGATCGGTCCCGGTTGGGGGCGCTGGGCGGCCGACATCTACGCCGACCTGGGACTGCGGTTCGACGGCGAGCGCGCCGAGGCGGTTTCCGAGGCGTCCGCGGCGTTGGCCGAGGTGCGTCAGGACGCGGCGCTGATGCTGCACGACGAACACCGCGATGCCGAGGAAGTGGCGGACTTCCTGCGACGCTGGCTGCTGGTCGGCGACGATCGCGCCCGCCAGATGCTTCGGTTTCTGTCCTCGCCGCTGTGGCGCGCCTACACCAGCACCTACGTCGAGGGTTACCGGTTGCTGCGACGCTGGCTCGACGACCGGCCTGCCGGTGTGAGCCTCGTCGAGCGGTTCGGCCGGTTGCTTGACGAGCCGCTGATCCCGTCAGCACTCCGAGCCGACTAGTCTCGCTGGCATGGCAGCCGACCTGACCGCGACCACCGCCTCCACCGCAGCCCTAGGCGCTGAATACGCCGATACCGCCAGCAGCGCCTACCGCGCAGCATTACAGGTCATCGAGTCCGTCGAACCGCGCATCGCCGCTGCGACACGCAAAGAACTTGCTGACCAACGCGATTCGCTCAAGCTCATTGCCAGCGAAAACTATGCCTCGCCCGCAGTGCTGCTTACCATGGGCAGCTGGTTGTCGGACAAATACGCCGAGGGCACTATCGGCCACCGCTTCTACGCTGGCTGTCAGAACGTCGACACCGTCGAGAGTGTGGCCACCGAGCACGCCCGTGAGCTGTTCGGCGCCCCGTACGCATACGCCCAACCGCATTCCGGCATCGACGCCAACCTCGTTGCCTACTGGGCCATCCTGGCCACCCGGATCGAGACGCCCGGCCTCGCCGAGGCTGGGGCCAAACACGTCAACGACCTGTCCGAGGCGGACTGGGAACAGCTCCGCGCCAAACTTGGCGGCCAGCGGCTGCTGGGCATGTCGCTGGATGCCGGCGGTCACCTCACCCACGGCTTCCGGCCCAACGTCTCCGGCAAGATGTTCCACCAACGCAGCTACGGCACCGACCCTGAAACCGGACTGCTGGACTACGACGCGGTCGCCGCGGCGGCGCGCGAATTCAAGCCGCTCATCCTGGTCGCCGGGTACTCCGCCTACCCGCGACGGATCAACTTCGCCAAAATGCGCGAGATCGCCGACGGGGTCGGCGCCACCCTGATGGTGGACATGGCGCACTTTGCGGGTCTGGTTGCCGGGAAGGTCCTCACCGGCGACGAGGACCCGGTGCCGCACGCCCACGTCACTACCACCACCACGCACAAGTCGCTGCGCGGGCCGCGCGGCGGGCTGATTCTGGCCCAGCCGGAGTACGCCGGCGCGGTCGATAAGGGCTGCCCGATGGTGCTGGGCGGGCCGCTGGCACACGTCATGGCCGCCAAGGCGGTCGCGCTGGCCGAGGCGCGCCAGCCCGCGTTCGGGGTCTACGCTCAGCGGGTTGCCGACAACGCCAAGGCGCTGGCCGACGGGTTCCTGCGGCGCGGGGCGCGGCTGGTCACCGGCGGCACCGACAACCACCTCGTGCTGCTCGACGTGACGTCGTTTGGGCTGACCGGCCGGCAGGCTGAATCGGCGTTGCTGGATTCTGGCGTCGTCACCAACCGCAACTCCATCCCCGCGGACCCAAACGGTGCCTGGTACACCAGTGGCATCCGGTTCGGCACCCCGGCACTGACCACCCGCGGCTTCGGCGCCGCCGACTTCGACCGGGTCGCCGAGTTGGTGGTCGACGTGCTGACCAACACTCAACCCGGTTCGGGGTCCGCGGGGCCCTCCAAGGCCAAGTACACCCTGGCCGACGGCACCATTGAGCGGGTGCACACCGCTGCCGCCGAGCTGCTGACGGCTAACCCGCTCTACCCGGGGCTGACGCTTTAGGGGGATCCGTCAGCTGGACGCACCGGCGAGCCGACAGATTTCACGAAATGTGTGTACGCGGGTTACAGTTACCCCATGGCACAGAAACCTGTCGCTAATGCGCTGATCCTTGAACTCGAGCCGGTCGTGGGCGAGAACCTCGACCGCCACCTCGGTACCGAGAACTTGTGGTTCGCGCACGACTTCGTGCCGTTCGAGCAGGGCGAGAACTTCGCCCTGCTCGGCGGGCGGGATTGGGACCCGTCGCAGGTGACGCTGCCCAAAGTCATCACCGACGCATGCGAGATTCTGCTCGTCAGCAAAGACAACGTGGCCGGTTATCACCGCGAGCTCGTCGAGCACTTCATTCTCGAAGAGATGTGGGGCCAGTGGATCGGCCGGTGGACCGCCGAAGAGCACCTGCACGCCGTTGCGCTGCGTGAGTACTTGGTGGTGACCCGGGAGGTCGACCCGGTCGCCAACGAGCAGGTCCGCTTCGAGCACGTGTCACTGAAGGGGTACCGCGCCGACCACTATTCGCAGGTCGAAACCCTGGTGTTCATGGCTTTCTTCGAGGGCGCCCACGCCGTGTACTCCAACAACCTGGCGGCCCAGATCGAAGAGCCAGTGCTGGCCGGACTCATTACCCACATCGCGCGCGACGAACAGCGCCACGAGGAGTTCTTCGCCAACCTGGTCGCGCACTGCCTTGACTACACCCGCGACGAGACGATCGCGGCGATCGCCGCCCGGGCCGCTGACCTCCAGGTCATCGGCGCCGACATCGACGCCTACCAGGACAAGGTGCGAAGCGTCGCCGACGCAGGCATTTTCGGCCCGGATCAGCTGCGGCAAGTGATCTCCGACCGCATCACCGCATGGGGAGTCGCCGACGAGCCTGCGCTGCGGCAGTTCGTCAGCGCCTAGCCACGTCGGCGCGCCTGCGCGGCGGGCATGCGAAGACCGGAGTAGCGTCGCATTCGATGGCTAGCGAAATGCTCTGCTGTCCGGGCGGCGCCACTCGTCTCGACTTCGACAGGACCGTCGGCCCCGGTCCTGGCGCCGCGGCCCCCGCTGAATCGTCCGTGCGGGCCGCACGGGCTTCCGTCCGGCGACGACGCGGCCCGTGCAACGGGCAGCTGAGGAGCCGGGTCATCAAATCCAGCCCGGTTGTGACGCCCCGCGCGCATGGGTGGCGGTGGGGCCACCATTCGCATGCCGCAGCGAACCGGGCGATGAGCTCGAGGAGCGCTCGTGACTGATTCCCCGGCGGTTCCACAGGACACCATCCGGACGTACGTGCTCGACACCTCCGTGTTGTTGTCCGATCCGTGGGCCTGTTCCCGCTTCGCTGAACATGAAGTGGTGGTTCCGCTGGTGGTGATCAGTGAGCTTGAAGCCAAACGCCATCACCATGAGCTCGGCTGGTTCGCCCGCCAGGCGTTGCGCTTGTTCGACGATCTCCGGCTCGAGCACGGGCGGCTGGATCAGCCCATTCCCGTTGGGACACAAGGCGGCACGCTGCACGTCGAACTCAACCACAGCGATCCGGACGTGCTGCCGGCCGGGTTCCGCACTGACACCAACGACTCGCGCATCCTGTGCTGTGCCGCCAACCTCGCCGCGGAGGGCAAGCGAGTCACGCTGGTGAGCAAGGACATTCCGCTGCGCGTCAAAGCGGGTGCGGTGGGTCTGCTCGCCGACGAGTACCACGCGCAAGACGTCGTCACGTCCGGCTGGACCGGGATGACGGAGATGGAAGTCTCCCACGAGGACATCGACGCGCTGTTCGCCGACAGCGAAGTCGATTTGGCCGCGGCCCGAGACCTGCCGTGCCACACCGGTATTCGGCTGCTCGCCGGCAGCTCGCACGCACTGGGCCGGGTCAACGCTCACAAGCAGGTCCAGCTGGTCCGCGGCGACCGTGAGGTGTTCGGACTGCGTGGCCGCTCCGCCGAGCAGCGGGTGGCTCTGGATCTGTTGCTCGACGAGTCGGTGGGCATCGTGTCGCTGGGCGGAAAGGCCGGCACCGGCAAGTCGGCGCTGGCGCTGTGCGCTGGCCTGGAAGCCGTGCTGGAGCGACGCACGCAACGCAAGGTGGTGGTGTTCCGCCCGCTCTACGCGGTCGGCGGGCAGGAGCTGGGCTACCTGCCCGGCAGCGAGAGCGAGAAAATGGGCCCGTGGGCACAGGCGGTCTTCGACACCCTGGACGGTCTGGCCAGCCCGGCGGTGCTCGAAGAGGTGCTCTCCCGCGGAATGCTCGAGGTGCTGCCGCTGACCCATATCCGTGGTCGCTCGCTACACGACTCGTTCGTCATCGTCGATGAGGCGCAATCGCTGGAACGCAATGTGCTGCTCACTGTGTTGTCACGGCTGGGCGCGGGATCGCGGGTGGTGTTGACCCACGACATCGCTCAGCGTGACAACCTTCGGGTGGGCCGGCACGACGGGGTTGCGGCGGTGGTTGAGAAACTCAAGGGACACCCGCTTTTCGCGCACATCACGCTGCTGCGGAGCGAGCGGTCGCCGATCGCCGCGTTGGTAACCGAAATGCTTGAGGAGATCACCCGGGCCCCGCTGCCGTAGGCTACCGGCCGTGCCGAGACGACCAGACACCCTTGCGTGGCGATACTGGCGCACGGTCGCCGGTGTGGTGGCAGCCGTCATCGTCGTGGCGATCGGTGCGTTCACCGGGCACGTCAGGTTTGCCCGGGCCAACGACGTCGTCGACTGCGCACAAGTCAAATGCGTGGCGTTGACGTTCGACGACGGCCCCACCCCCTACACCGATCGGCTGCTGGGCATTCTGACCGCGAACAATGCCAAGGCGACCTTCTTCGAGATCGGCAACAAGGTGGCCGCCAACCCGGGCGGTGCCAAACGTGTCGTGGACGCGGGAATGGAAATCGGCAACCACACCTGGGAACACCCCAACATGACGACGCTGCCGCCGTCCGATGTTCCCGGGCAGTTGTCCAGAGCCAACAGCGCGATCGCGGCCGCCACAGGTGTGACGCCCAAGCTGTGGCGGCCCCCCGGCGGGCTCACCGACGACGCGGTCAACGAGCAGGCCGCGAAGGTCGGTCTGGCCGGAATCCTGTGGGACGTCATCCCTTACGACTGGATCAACGACTCAAACACCGCGGCCAGCCGGTACCTGCTGATGACCCAGGTCAAACCCGGCTCGGTGGTGTTGCTGCACGACACCTACTCCAGCACGGTCGATCTGGTCTACCAGTTCATCCCGGTGCTGAAAGCCAACAACTATCACCTGGTGACGGTCAGCCAACTGCTCGGCCAAAGAGCACCGGGCAGCGTCTACGGCAGCCGCGAGAACGGACCGCCTGCCAATGACCTGCATGACATCCCGCCTGCGGAGATTCCGTCGTTGCCCAACACGCCGTCGCCACAGCCGATGCCCAACTTCCCGATCACCGATGTCGCGGGCCAGAACTCAGGCGGAGCGAATAACGGCGGCTAGCCGGCCGTGGGCGAGCGCCTCCAATTCTCGATGCCGTGGATAGGCATCTTGATAGCAATCGTTGCGGGCGTCGATATTTCGAGCGCCCATGGGGGTTGGAAATTATCCTCGACCAATACCGGTGTCGTTGAACTTTGATCGCGCTTGGTGTTCATGGGTTGTTGTGACGGGAGTCCTGGCGGTTTACATCTTGTCGGCCGACTTGCTCGCGGATCAGCTGGTCGAGGTTTGCAGGTGGTGAACTAACAGATCGGTAAGTCGCCCGAGGGCAAGCTCGGGTACCCAGTGTCCGACTCCGTTGAGTTCTACCTCGGTGTAGGTGCCGGCCACGTGTTCGCGCGTGGCGCGAGCGGTGCATCGGCCAAGGAACGGATCATCCGAGCCCCAGACGAACAACGTCGGTATCGGGGCGGGCGGCAGCGTCATCCAGTCGGCGAAATTGAAGGCGCGGAAGTGATTTAGCGCCCCGGTCAGTAATCCAGGTGAGCTGAAGTGAGTGATGTAGCGGTCAATGGCTGCCGGATCGAGGCCGCTATAGGAGGCGCGCAGAGCTGCCGCGTCGTCGGCCAGCATCAGCCGTTCGGCGATCCCGGGCTGGCGGAACAGGTCGAATGGGGGCAGTGGCTGCTGGCGGGATTCAAGGGCAGCAGCGAAGGCCGCCAAGTGCGGGGTGGAGGCGACAGCCAGAGTGCGGATCCGGTCCGGGTAGCGGCAGCCCAGGTCCCATGCGACGATGCCGCCAAGATCGTGACCGACCAGATGGAACCTGTCGGCTCCCAGCTGGCCGGCCATCGCAAGGACATCGGCCCTGACGCGTTCCTGGGTGTATCGGTCCACCGTCTCGGGCAGGGCACCTGGGGTGAAGCCGCGCAGGTCTGGCGCCACTGCTCGCCACCCAGCGGCACCCAGCGCCTCGACCTGGCCGTTCCAGGCTTGCGCCGTCTGCGGGAAGCCGTGTAGCAGCAACACGAGGTCAGCGTCCGCTGGACCGGCTGCGATCGCCGGGAAGGCCAGAGATTCATGCGTCAGCTCCATCGTTTCCATGGCACCACCCTACGTACAGTATGTAGGTAGCGCAAGACCGATATCATCATCCTCGATATGACAATCGAACCAGGCCGGCGGTCGCAGCACCGCACCACGCCGGCGCACGGCGAGCAAACGAAGGCCAGGCTGGTCGCCGTGGCCCGGGAGATGTTCGCCCGCAAGGGATATTCGGGCGTCGCGATGCAGGACGTCTGCATAGAGGCCGAGGTCACCAGGGGTGCGCTGTACCACCACTTTCCGGGCAAGGACGAACTGTTCCGCGCCGTCTGCGAACAGGTCGCGACCGACGTCACCGCACGAGTGACGGCCGCCGCACAGATAAAGCGTGACGCGTGGCCACGCCTGGTTGCGGGATGCCGTGCTTTCCTTGACGAGTCCGCACAGCACGACGTGCGGCAGATCCTGCTCACGGATGCCCCGTCAGTACTCGGCTGGGCTCAGTTGCGCGATCTGGATACCCGCCACGGACTGGGATTGGTCAAGCTAGGTATCCAGCGCGCGATCCAGGAGGGAGCTATCGAGTCCGGTCCAGTCGAGACGCTCGCTCACATGCTCGTGAGCGCCTTGAACGAGGCTGCAATGCTCATCGGTCGGTCAGCAAATCCGACCAACACGCGTAAGGACGCGATGCGGGCACTCGACCGGATACTCGTGGGGATAGCCGGCAAACGCCAACCGCCAGCCAGCTCCGCTCGGTGAGGCAGAACGGTTCCGGGACGAAACTCGCCCTTAACCGCAGTCACCGATATATTCGCATCATGCTGTCTGCGCGTGGAGGCAATAGTCGTGCCGTGCAACCGATTCCGCACGACCGGATGTCACGAAATCCAGCGGTACTCTAGTCGCTTCCGTCGAGTCGCTCACTGATCGGGTAGCTCACCCGCGGCGGCAGCTGCCAGCAACTCACCGCGACCGATCTGGCTGACCAGGCTGGCCGAGTCGAAGTAGATGCGCTCGTTGGTAATTCGATCGCCGTCGAAGAAGAACACCGCGATGATTGGCACCCGGAACGCCTTGCCGGTGGGTGGCAAACCGTAGAACTCACCGAGATTGGTTCCGAGCAGGTCGAATTCGGTAATCACCGCGTCGTCGCTGAAGTGGTATCGAACGTTTTCGTGCCGTTGGTCGGGGAATGCGGTCCGGGTGGTCAGGTAGTAACCCATGACCTGGTCGTCACCGTCGAAAACCTGGCCGGTGGACATGATCTCGTAGTGCGGGTGCCCGTTGAATGTGGCCAGGGTGCGGTCGAATTCCTTGGTCACCTCGGTGCTCATGTGCTCTTCGATGACCGCGAGGCGGCGTTGCCGGAGTTCGTCGCTGACCATGTCAGCTAGTCCTCGTTCACCTTGGTCATCGCGAGCACGTCGAGGCGACGGTCGAGTTCCTTTTCGGACAGCTTGTCGCCGATCAGCCCGCGATCGATCACCGTCTGGCGAATCGTCTTGCGCTCCTTGAGCGCCTGTTTGGCCACTGCGGCGGCCTCCTCGTAGCCGATCGCCGAATTCAGCGGTGTCACGATCGACGGCGACGACTCGGCCAGCTCGCGCAGGTGCTCGACATGGGCGCTGAGCCCGGTGATGCAACGCTCCGCGAACAGCTTGGACACGTTGGTCAGCAGCTTGAACGACTCCAGCAGGTTGCGCGCCATCATCGGGATGTAGACGTTGAGCTCGAAAGCGCCGCTTGCGCCACCCCACGCGATCGCCGCGTCGTTGCCGACTACCTGAGCGGCGACCTGGGTAACCGCCTCGCACAGAACAGGATTGACCTTGCCCGGCATGATCGAGCTGCCCGGCTGCAGATCCGGCAACTGGATCTCGGCCAGACCGGTCAGCGGGCCCGACCCCATCCAGCGGACGTCGTTGGCGATCTTGGTCAACGACACTGCGATGGTACGCAGCGCGCCGGACGCCTCGACCAGCCCGTCGCGGGCCGCCTGGGCCTCGAAAGCATTGACCGCCGTGCGTAATTCGGTCAACCCGGTCTCTTTCACCAGCACCTCGACCACTTTGGCGCCGAAGCCATCGGGAGCGTTGAGGCCAGTGCCCACCGCGGTGCCACCGATCGCCAGCTCACCCAACCGGGGCAGCGTGGTGCGCACTCTTTCTATGCCGGCCTCGATTTGGCGGGCGTATCCGGAAAACTCCTGACCGAGTGTGACCGGGACGGCATCCATCAGATGCGTACGACCCGATTTCACCACCGTGCGCCACTCGCGGGCCTTACCCGCCAGCGCGTCGTGCAGCACCTGCAGCGCCGGGATGAGATGGCGCACAGCGGCTTCGGTGGCCGCGATGTGGGTGGCAGTCGGAAAGGTGTCGTTGGACGACTGCGACATGTTGACGTCGTCGTTGGGATGCACGGTCACCCCGTTGATAGCCGCGATCGACGCGATCACCTCGTTGGTGTTCATGTTGGAACTGGTGCCCGAACCGGTCTGGAAGACGTCGATGGGGAACTGGTCGTCGTGGCGTCCATCGGCGATCTCAGCTGCGGCCGCGATGATCGCATCGGCCTTCTCCGGCGCCAGCAGTCCGAGGTCCTTGTTCACTTGCGCGCAGGCGCCTTTCAGCAGACCCAAGGCCCGGACCTGGGTGCGCTCCAGTCCTCGTCCGGAGATTGGGAAGTTCTCCACCGCGCGCTGAGTCTGGGCGCGCCACAATGCTTTTGCCGGTACCCGGACTTCGCCCATGGTGTCGTGTTCGATGCGGTATTCGGTGTCGTTCGCGGCGGCGTGCGCAGCCATAGATGAGGTCCTTCTCGTTGCGGGCTCGGTGGTCACGGCAGGGGATATTGTGCGGTGGAATCGCCGGTGAAGTCGATCGCGGAGTATTCGTTTAGTTTGGACAGCCGGTGGTAGGCCTCGACCATCCGCACAGTGCCGGACTTCGAGCGCATCACGATCGACTGGGTGGTGCACCCGCCGGGCTGATAGCGGACTCCCTTGAGCAGGTCGCCGTCGGTGACGCCGGTCGCGCAGAAGAAGACGTTGTCACCGGACACCAGGTCCTCGGTGCTCAGCACCTTGTCGAGGTCGTAGCCGGCGTCGAGTGCTTTCTGTCGTTCGGCGTCGTCCTTGGGTGCCAGCTGCGCCTGGATCTCCCCGCCCATGCAGCGGATCGCTGCCGCGGCGATTATGCCCTCCGGCGTGCCGCCGATACCGGCCAGCATGTCGGTGCCCGAATGTGGCCGGCACGCGGATATCGCGCCGGCCACGTCGCCGTCGGTGATCAACCGGATTCGTGCGCCGGTGGTGCGGACGTCCGCGATCAATTGCGCATGCCGCGGCCGGTCCAGGATGCACACCGTCATGTCGGGCACCGACAAGCCCTTGACCTTGGCGACCGCGCGGACGTTGTCGGCGATCGGCGCGGTGATGTCCAGCACGTGAGCGGCGTCGGGCCCGACGGCGATCTTGTTCATGTAGAACACCGCCGACGGATCGAACATTGAGCCCCGATCGGCCACCGCCAGCACCGAGATGGCGTTGGGCATGCCCTTGCTCATCAGCGTGGTGCCGTCAATCGGGTCGACGGCGAAGTCGCAATCCGGGCCGTCGCCGTTGCCGACCTCTTCGCCGTTGTAGAGCATCGGCGCGTGGTCTTTCTCACCCTCGCCGATCACGACCACGCCGCGCATCGACACCGAGTTCACCAGTTGGCGGATCGCATCGACGGCCGCCCCGTCGCCGCCTTCCTTGTCTCCGCGACCCACCCAGCGCCCGGCAGCCATGGCACCGGCTTCGGTGACCCGCACCAATTCCAGAGCAAGGTTGCGGTCCGGGGCTTCACGGCGGCTCTCGGGCATGCGCTGATTGTCCCAGAAGCAGGTTGGCGCTCGGGAGCTGGGATACTCGTGGTGTGACACCGCAGCCACAGCCGCAGCCGGCGGCCAAGCCGGCCAAGCCGCGGCTGCTGCAAGACGGCCGGGATATGTTCTGGTCGATCGCGCCGCTGGTGCTGGCCTGCATCGTCTTGGCGGGCGTGGTCGGGATGTGCACGTTTGCCCCTGGCGGGACCAACCGCGGACCGGTGCCCTCATACGACGCGGCCGGCGCGCTGCGCGCCGACGCGCAGACTTTTGCGTTCCCGGTCCGGCTGCCGCAGCTGCCCGCAGGCTGGCAGCCCAACTCCGGAAGCCGCGGCGGCATCGGAGACGGTCGAATCGACGCGTCGACCGGTCAGCGGGTGCGCGCGGTCACCTCCACGGTCGGATACATCAGCCCCACCGGCATGTATCTCAGCCTGACCCAGAGCAATGCCGACGAGGCCAAGCTGGTCGGCTCGATCCACCCGACGATGTACCCCACCGGACCCGTCGACGTAGACGGCACCCGGTGGATCGTCTATCAAGGTGACGACGGTGTCGAGCCGGTGTGGACCACCCGGCTGAACAGTCCGGCCGGTCCGGCCCAGGTCGCGATCACGGGTGCCGGAGGCGTCGATCAGTTTCGTACGCTGGCGGCGGCCACCCAATCACAACCGCCGTTACCGGCGCACCGGTAGAAGGGATATCCATGAGCGCACCCGAAGGCGCACCGGAAGCTGACCTCACCGGCTGGACGGCTGCACCGTTCACCGGTGGCGGCTACACCCACGACGTCTACCGCAGGGGCGAAGGACCTGGTGTGGTGCTGATCCCCGAACTCCCGGGCATTCATCCCGGTGTGTTGGGGCTGGGTAACCACCTGGTGGACAACGGGTTCACCGTCGCAATACCGTCGCTGTTCGGCGAGCCGGGTCGGCCGGTGTCGGTGGGCTACCTGCTTCCCACCATCGCGCGCGCCTGTGTGGCAAGGGAATTCGCAGCATTCGCGATCAACAGGCAGCGGCCGGTGTCGGTCTTCCTGCGCGCGCTGGCTCGTGATCTCAAAGCATCCACACCGGGCAAGGGCGTCGGGGTGATCGGCCAGTGTTTCACCGGTGGCTTCGCGCTGGCGGCCGCAGTCGACGACAGCGTGCTTGCCCCGGTGCTCAGCCAGCCGTCGGCGCCGATACCGCTGACACTGCGCCACCGGCGCGATCCCGGACTCAGCGACGTGGAGCTGAACGCGTTTAAGGACCGCGCCGCCAGCGAGGGCCTGTGCGCAATTGGCCTGCGGTTCAGCGAGGACAAGATGGCGCCGGGCGAACGATTCGCCACGCTCAAAGAGCGGCTCGGCGACGCGTTCGAGGTGATCGAGATCAACTCGGGCCCTGGCAACGAGCACGGCTTCTCCCGGACGGCGCATTCGGTGCTGACCGATGAGGTGCGTGAAGTCGACGGCCAACCGGCCTACGAGGCACGCAAGCGGGTGGTCGAGTTCCTCACTGAGCGGCTGACTGCGTCTTAGCCGGGGTCTTGGCCGCGCTTCGGCTCCTCCAGCGCGTCAGCCAACCGGGTTTGTCGTCCTGGTCGACGTGTTCTTCGAGCTCTACGCCCTTGTAAACCGCCAGGTAGACGTCGATGGTGGTGACGATGACGATCATCAACACCGGGCCGATGACAATGCCCCACGGGCCGAACATGGCGATACCCGCGAACACGGCAAGCAACATGAGCGCGGGATTGAGGCGGGCGTCTTTGGGCACCAGGACCGAGCGCAAAAAGTTGCCAAGGTTGGTGACAACCACCAGATGCCAAAGGATTACGAAAATACCACCGGCGACGTTGCCGTAGAAGATCATCCCGATGCCGAACGGGATGGTCACGATGCCGCCGCCCAGCGGAATAATGGACAGGGCGGTCAGCAGAATCGCGAATATGAAGAATCCGTGGTGGAATCCGGCGACGTAAACGGACGCGGCCCCGGCAACCCCTTGACAGAGCGCGATGACGAAATGGCCGCTCACCGTGCCGCGCACCATGGAGCCCATCTTTCGCAGGTACAAATCGGTGACGTCTTCGCCGAGCGGATTGAGTTGGCGGATCAAGGTGAGGAGTCTGTCGCGATTGGTCAGCATCGCGACAAACACGTACAAGAAGATGATGGCTGAGGTGACCGTGCCGAAGAGACTTCCGGCCGTGCCTTGCAGGAAGTGCAGGCCCCATTCACCCGCCTTCTGTCCGACGGTCACCATCGCTTTTCGCAGCGACTCTGAGGTGACCGTCATGTGCAGGAACGGCACCCGAGCCAAGAGCTGATTGACGACATGAAGACTCTTGTCGCCGAGCACGCTGAGACCGGTTCTCTGCACCCAGCCGGCGACTTGGACAACCATGCGGGAAATCTGGACGATCGCCAGCAACACCAACAGGGCGACCGGCACGATCACCCCAGCCAGCGCCGACAGCAGCGTGCAGGTGGCCGCCAGGCCGGTATTCAGCCGACGACCGAACCAATTGAAAAGCGGTGTAAACAAATACGCTCCGACGGCGGCCACCACGATGAGGACGAAGTAGCCGCGCAGGAAATAGGCAGCGAACAGCAGGCTGATCAGCGTCACGACCGCGAGAGCGCGTTTCTGGGTGAGCGTGAATTCGGTGTTCATCTTTGCGCCGGTGATCTTGCGGCCTGCCGCGCCCGCTGATCGGCGATGAATCGGATCGACAAACGCTGTAGCAGGCCGGGTGCCAGCCGGGCGAACACCCACGACGCGTGCGCCCGCTTCGGCACGACCAGCAGCGCCTTGTTGCGGTCGATCGCCTTCAAGGTGTCGCGGGCCAGCCGGTCGGGGTCGTAGGCGGTCTTCACGCCCTGGCCGCGCAGGTAATAGTCGCGGCCGACGAAGCCGCCGACGGCGCCTTTGTCCAGGATCGGGGTCTCGACGGCCGCCGGGCAGACGGCGAGCACGCCCACCCCGCGGGAGACGGCCTCCGAGCGCAGCGCCAGCGACAGCCCCACCACCGCGTGCTTGGTCATCACGTAGCTGGTGATCTGGCCGGCCGCGGTCAGCCCGGCCATTGACGCGGTGTTGACGATGTAGCCGTGGCCCTGCCGCAGCATCACCGGGTAGGCGGCCGCCACCCCGTGCACGACGCCGCGGATGTTGACGTCGATGATGGCGTTCCACTGGTCCAGCGTGAGCAGTTCGGTGTCGCCGCCCCAAGCGATTCCGGCGTTGTTGAACATCAGGTCCAGGCGTCCGGTGCGGGCGACGACGTCGTCGACGGCGCCCGCCACCGCAGCCGCGTCGGTGACGTCGAGGACGGCCGAGGTGGCGGTGCCGGGACCGTGCAGGCTCTCGGCGGTGCGGGCCGCTGCGGCGCCGTCGACATCGGTGCAGACGACGTCGGCGCCCGCGGTGACCAGGGCTCGGCACAGCGCCGCGCCGATGCCCGAGCCCGCGCCGGTGACGATTGCCTGCTTGCCGGTGAAATTCATTGCGCGGCCAGCTTCATCACGTGGCTCAAGATGTCGGGATAGCGCTTCATGTGTGCGCCGCCGTTGAGGTCGAGCACCTCACCGGTCAGCCATGGCGCCTTGCACAGGAACACCACGGCGTCGGCGATGTCCTCGGGGGTGCCGGCCCGGCCCAGCGGTGTGTTCTCCAGGTATTCGTCGACAACACCGGGAATCTGGGTGGCCGGCTCGGTGAGCGGAGTGTGCACGAATCCGGGGGCGACGGCGTTGACCCGGATACCGTGCGGCGCGAGTTCGAGCGCCGCGACTTCGGTCAGCATCGACAGCCCGGCCTTGGCCGCGCAGTAGGCGCTCATCGCGGCGGCGGGCTGGCGCGCGTTGAGCGAACTGATCGACACCAGCGCCCCACCGTGGCGCAGCCGCGGCGCGGCGTGTTTGATCACCAGGAAAGCACCGGTGAGGCAGACGTCGACGACGGAGCGGAATTCTTCCACCGGCAACTCGGTGATCAGCCCAACGCCGCTGAAACCGGCAGTGTTGACGACCACGTCGAGCGCGCCTGCCTGCTCGAACAGGGCACGCACCGAGTCCTCGTCGGTGACCTCGACCGTCGCGGCAGTGTGCGGGTCGCCGAGTTCGGCGGCGACGGCACGTGCGCCGTCGGTGTTGCGGTCGGCGACGGTCACTCGGTAGCTCTCTGCGGCCAGCGCATGGGCCACCGCTCGGCCGATGCCAGAGGCGCCGCCGACGACGACAGCCGTGCGATTAGTCATGCTGGCTCCTCCCCCTCGTCGCTGCGCGACTGGGGGTGCCCCGAATCGGGTCGAGGGTCATTCCACTTGGCAGCGATCACGCGCCACGGGTCGGCGTAGCGGCCCGGGTAGCGGTAGTACGGCGAGCGACGTCCGAGCAGCGCATGGGCCAGCGGAGCGGCCAGCCGTGCCGGATAGCGCCGCCAACCCATCCGATCGGCAGTCTCGGCAAGCATTTGCGGCCACGAAATCCGTTGGAATTTTAGTGCTTCCACCGAACGCGCGGTGTCCATCCAGTCGGTGGCGAACCAGTCGGCGTCGCTATCCGGGTTGCCCTTGCGCCCGGCAGGCACTCCACCGACCAAGCCCATCGCGGCGGCGCTGGCCGGGGCGATATCGCCTTGGACGTGGCGATGCGAGTCGTCGCCGCCGATCAGCAACGTCTCACCGACCACCGGGGCGGTGGTGGCGGCGACGAACGCGCGGGCCACGTCGCGCACGTCGACGGTCTGGATGCGGCCGTCCACCGGCAGCGACGCCTCGAAGTAGATGGTGTCCAGGTCGATGTCGAACCGCGGCTCTGAGGTGAGCACGCCGCCCAGCCGCAGCACCACCCAGTCCAGCCCGGAGCCGCGCACCAGTTGCTCGGCTTCCACCTTGTGGGCGCCGTAGATGTCGGATGGCCGCAGCGGGGTGTCCGCGGTG
This sequence comes from Mycobacterium sp., assembly GCF_035623875.1. Taxonomy (GTDB): domain Bacteria; phylum Actinomycetota; class Actinomycetes; order Mycobacteriales; family Mycobacteriaceae; genus Mycobacterium. The sequence goes on from NZ_DASPSP010000091.1 coordinate 35,617, forward strand.
AGCACGTCGGTGATGTGGTGTGGGTTACGGGCGCCGTAGGCCGCGACGCTCGAGGCCTGAACGAATCGTGGCGGCGCCGGAAGCGTTTTCGCGGCGTTGATCAAAAGTCCGGTCGCTTCGACGTTGACGCGGCGGGCCAGCGCCGGCCGCGCATAGCACACCGGCGGGATGATCGCGGCGAGGTGGATGATCGCCGCGGGGGAGACGTCGCGCAGCAGCGTGGTGACCGCGTCCGGATCGGTGAGGTCGGCCCACCGGACGTCGCTGGCCGGCAGCAGGCCGGCTGCCCTCTTGCGGTTGGTCGGTATGTCAAGGTCGGTGGCAACGACACGGCGGCCGTCGGCGCGCAGCTGTCGCACCGTCGCGGACCCGACCAAGCCGAAAGCCCCGGTGACCAGCACAGTCTCGGACATAGGGCGCCGCTCCTCCTCTCGTGGCTCGCGAAAAGTGTATTTCGCAACGTGCCGACTCGGAATATGTTCGCAGTCGGACTTCGGCGGCGAGCGAGGGGGGCGCCGAGGCGAGGGTTACTGGGTCACCTCAGCCCGCCTTGGCCGTCTGCGGAGGGCTCAACTGGCGCCGACTACGCGGCGGCGCGGCGGCTTTCATCTGGTCGAACAGCTCGGTGTAGTAGGACAGGCATTCGGCCATCGCCTGCTCGGTGGTGAACAACGGCCGATAGCCGAGGTCGCAGGTGGCCTTGGCCACCGAGAAGTAGTTGTCCAAATACAGCCGCTCGACGGCCAGTGGTTCCAGCGGGGGTTTGGGCAGCCCGAACCGGAAGTGCAGTCGCTGCCAGCCCGACATGGCCGTGCGGACCGCGACGCCGGATATCCGCAGCCGGGGCAGGCGATGTCCGCACGCCGCCACCACCGGTCGGGCGAACTCGAACATGTTCACCGGTTCGGCATCGTTGATGAAGTACGCCTGTCCGGGCGCGGTGCCGCCCGGCACCAGGTGCTCCGCGGCCAGGATGAAGCCGTGAATCAGGTTGTGCACGTAAGAGTTATCCAGGCGTGCGACCTTACGGCCGACCAGGATCTTGACGTGGCCGGCCTGCACACTTTTGAACACCTTGCGGAACATCGTCTGGTCGCCACACCCCCAGATTCCGCTTGGGCGTACCGCACACGTCAGCAGCCCGTCAATTCCGTTCTGCGACAGAACAAATCGCTCGGCGACCACTTTCGTCTCGGTATA
>NZ_DASPSP010000128.1:0-4666 GCF_035623875.1 Mycobacterium sp.
GCCCGGTCTCGGAGGTGCAGACGTGACCGGCTCCGACAACGACGCGCCGTCGGACTCCGACATTGGATCGTCTGAGCGGTTGAGCGGGTTACCCGGGATGGACCTGGTGAGGCGGGCGTTGGAAGAGGCGCGCGGTGCCGCCCGCACGCAAGGCAAAGATGTCGGGCGGGGGCGCCGGCTGCCGCCCACTCGCCGTGTTGCCGGCGCCGGAAGCCGACGCCGTTGGTCTGGTCCGGCGCCAGACGGCCGCGATCCGCAACCGCTGGGCAGCGTCGCCCGCGACGTGGCAAAGAAGCGGGGCTGGTCGTCGCGGGTGGCGGAGGGCACAGTGTTGGGGCAATGGCCGGCGGTGGTGGGTCAGCACATCGCCGACCACGCGACCCCGACCGCACTGCGCGACGGAGTGTTGAGTGTGTCCGCGGAATCGACGGCCTGGGCGACGCAGCTGCGGATCATCCAGGCGCAGGTTCTGGCCAAGATTGCCGCCGCGGTCGGCGACGGTGTGGTGACCGCGCTGAAAATCACCGGTCCGGTCGCGCCGTCGTGGCGGAAGGGACCACTGCACATCGCCGGAAGAGGGCCCCGCGACACCTATGGTTGAGCGATCGCGCGATCCGCTCAGGGCCATCACAAGCCCGCGACTCGGCACGTCAAGCGTCAGGACGCAGGCTAGAGCGAAATATTCCGCACACGGCGTAGATAGCTGTGTAGAAACGCCCTCGCAGAATGGGTGCCACGGCCTGTTGTAGGTAGACTGGCGGAGAAACCAGCGCACAGTCAATTGGACTACCCGCGCGCAACCCCAAGGAGAACTTTCCGACCGTGGCTGCCCAGAAGAAGGCCCGCAACTCGTACGACGCCGGGGACATCCAGGTCCTTAAAGGGTTGGAGGCAGTTCGCAAAAGACCGGCCATGTACATCGGGTCGACCGGCGAGCGCGGCCTGCACCATCTGATCTGGGAGGTCGTCGACAACGCGGTGGACGAGGCGATGGCCGGCTTCGCCACCAAAGTCGACGTCAAAATCCTCTCGGACGGCGGCGTTCAGGTCATCGACAATGGTCGTGGCATCCCGGTGTCGATGCACGCAACCGGGATTCCCACCGTCGACGTTGTCATGACCCAATTGCACGCGGGTGGCAAGTTCGGCGGCGACCACGCCGCCTACGCGGTGTCGGGTGGTTTACACGGGGTGGGCGTTTCGGTGGTCAACGCCTTGTCCACCCGCCTCGAGGTCGAGATCTCTCGCGACGGTTATGAGTGGACGCAGTTCTATGACCACTCGGTGCCCGGCACCCTCAAACAGGGTGAGAAGACCAAGAAGACCGGCACCACGGTGCGGTTCTGGGCCGATCCGGACATCTTCGAGACCACCGAATACGACTTCGAGACCGTCGCCCGCCGGCTACAGGAGATGGCCTTCCTCAACAAGGGGCTGACCATCGAATTGGTCGACAAGCGCGTCACCGCCGAGGAGGTGGTCGACGAGGTGGTCAGCGACACCGCTGAGGCGCCGAAGTCGGCCGAAGAGAAGGCGGCTGAGTCAAAAGGCCAGCAGAAAGTCAAACACCGCACGTTCCACTACCCCGGCGGCCTGGTCGACTTCGTCAAGCACATCAACCGCACGAAGAACCCGATCCACAGCAGTATCGTCGACTTCTCCGACAAGGGTCCCGGCCACGAGGTCGAGATCGCGATGCAGTGGAACGCCGGCTATTCGGAGTCGGTGCACACCTTCGCCAACACCATCAACACTCACGAGGGCGGTACCCATGAGGAGGGTTTCCGCGCCGCGTTGACGTCGGTGGTGAACAAGTACGCCAAAGACAAGAAGCTGCTGAAGGACAAGGACCCCAACCTCACCGGCGACGACATCCGCGAGGGCTTGGCGGCGGTGATCTCGGTCAAGGTCAGCGAACCGCAGTTCGAGGGCCAGACCAAGACCAAGCTGGGCAACACCGAAGTCAAGTCCTTCGTGCAGAAGGCGTGCAACGACAAGCTGTCCCACTGGTTCGAAGCCAACCCCAGTGATGCCAAGACGGTGGTTAACAAGGCGGTGTCGTCCGCGCAAGCGCGGATCGCGGCGCGCAAAGCCCGAGAGTTGGTGCGGCGCAAGAGCGCCACCGATCTGGGCGGGCTGCCCGGCAAGCTGGCGGATTGCCGTTCCACCGATCCGCGTAAGTCGGAATTGTATGTGGTGGAGGGTGATTCGGCTGGCGGCTCAGCCAAGAGCGGCCGGGACTCGATGTTCCAGGCGATTCTTCCGTTGCGCGGCAAGATCATCAACGTCGAGAAGGCCCGCATCGACCGGGTGCTGAAAAACACCGAAGTGCAGGCGATCATCACCGCGCTGGGCACCGGAATCCACGACGAGTTCGACATCACCAGGCTGCGCTACCACAAGATCGTGCTGATGGCCGACGCCGACGTGGACGGCCAGCACATCTCGACGCTGTTACTGACCCTGTTGTTCCGGTTCATGCGCCCGCTGATCGAGAACGGCCACGTGTTTTTGGCGCAGCCGCCGCTGTACAAGCTGAAGTGGCAGCGCAGCGATCCGGAATTCGCCTACTCCGATCGGGAACGCGACGGGCTGCTGGATGCCGGGCTCAAGGCCGGCAAGAAGATCAACAAGGACGATGGCATCCAGCGCTACAAAGGTCTCGGCGAGATGGACGCCAAGGAGCTGTGGGAAACCACGATGGATCCCTCGGTTCGGGTGCTGCGCCAGGTCACCCTGGACGACGCCGCCGCGGCTGACGAATTGTTCTCGATCCTGATGGGCGAGGACGTCGACGCGCGCCGAAGCTTCATCACCCGCAACGCCAAAGACGTGCGCTTCCTAGATGTTTAGCGAAGTCCGACGGCTCTCAAGCATCTCCCCCGTCCGAATCTCAAACGAGGATTAGATGACAGACACCACGCTGCCGCCCGGCGGTGACGCCGCCGACCGGATCGAACCAGTCGACATCCAGCAGGAGATGCAGCGCAGCTACATCGATTACGCGATGAGCGTCATCGTGGGCCGCGCGTTGCCGGAGGTGCGTGACGGCCTCAAGCCGGTGCACCGCCGGGTGCTCTATGCGATGTTCGACTCCGGGTTCCGCCCGGACCGCAGCCACGCCAAGTCCGCGCGCTCGGTGGCCGAGACAATGGGCAACTACCATCCGCACGGTGACGCCTCGATCTACGACACCCTGGTGCGGATGGCCCAACCGTGGTCGCTGCGCTATCCGCTGGTCGACGGTCAGGGCAACTTCGGCTCCCCCGGCAACGACCCGCCAGCCGCGATGAGGTATTGCTTGACGCGGGATGCGTTGGTGCGATTGCCATTTGGGCAGTCGGTGCGGATTGGAGACGTGGTCGCCGACGCCCGACCCAATTCAGACAAAGCGGTCGAGCTGAAGGTCCTTGATCGGCATGGTAACCCGGTTGTGGCCGATCGCTTATTCCATTCCGGCGAACATGAAACCTATACCGTGCGCACCGCCGAGGGCTATGAGGTCACCGGCACGTCAAACCACCCCTTGCTGTGTCTCGTGAACATTGGCGGCGTGCCCACGCTGCTGTGGAAGCTGATCGACGAGATTCGCCCCGCCGACTACGTTGTGCTGCAACGCACGCCGCCGGTGGAATTCGGTCCTGCGTATTGGCATTCCACGATGGAAGCGCTCCTCTTGGGAGCCTTCATCAGCGAAGGGTTCGTCTCAGAGCGGTGTGCTGGCTTCGCGAATTTGGACCGAGTGGCGACGCTGAAACAGAGCCGCCTCTGGGAATTGGTGGGGTGTCGGTCGGCGCACAAGTACGTGCCCGAATGGTTGTGGCACGCACCCGCCGCGGTCAAGCGGGCATTCTTGCGGGCACTCTTCGAAGGCGACGGGTCGTGCTCTGCGTTGCCACGCAACATGATTCAGGTCTCTTATTCGACGCGCAGCGAGCAGCTAGCCAAGGACGTGCAGCAGATGTTGCTTGAGTTCGGGGTCGTGTCCAGGCGGTATCGGCATGCGGTTGGCGAGCACAAGGTTGTCATCACCAATCGGGCCCAGGCCCAACTGTTCTCGGCCCAAGTCGGCTTCGGTGGTACGAAGCAAGCCAAGCTGACCAAGCTATTGGGTGCGCTTCCACCATGCGCCGGTATGGACGCCGACCACGTTCCCGGACTGGCGGCATTCATCCGCAGGCACGCCGGTGGCTCTTGGGCCGACCGCGACTGGCTCAACCGCCACAACCTCGACCGCATCCAACGCTGGCGGACCCGCGGCGCAGAGATTTTGGCACACATCGCGGATCCGGATGTGCGCAGCATCGCGACCGACCTGACTGACGGCCGGTTCTACTACGCCAGAGTCGCCTCGGTGACAGAAGCCGGCGTGCAACCGGTGTACAGCTTGCGCGTCGACACGGAAGATCACGCGTTCATCGCCAACGGCTTCGTCAGCCACAACACCGAAGCGCGGCTGACACCGTTGGCCATGGAGATGCTGCGCGAAATCGATGAGGAGACAGTCGATTTCATCCCGAACTATGACGGCCGGGTGCAGGAACCGACGGTGCTGCCGAGCCGGTTCCCGAACCTGCTCGCCAACGGTTCGGGCGGCATCGCGGTGGGCATGGCCACCAACATCCCGCCGCACAACCTGCGCGAGCTCGCCGAGGCGGTGGTTTGG
>NZ_DASPSP010000129.1:0-8164 GCF_035623875.1 Mycobacterium sp.
CTTGTTTCAACCTGGTGAGCACCGAAAGGCGCGAGCGACTCGGATTCGGAGGACCTTATGGCTGGCTGTGCCGGGTTGCCGGTGTTCGACACGATGATCGGCTTTCCCCACCAGGGCTCTGGTCAGTACGACTTCATCCGCAAGCAGGCCAAGGACCGGGAGTCGCGGGAGAAGTTCGAATTCCCCGTTGAGTACATGTTCAAAGGAGTGCCGAAAGACCTGCCGACCAGCGATCCCATCGCAGTGACCCTGCACGAGATGGACCGCTTCGGAATCCAGAAGGGCATGATCGGCGTCGCCGACAAGACGTCGCAACTGGCGCTGAAGAAGTATCCCGACCGGTTTGTGCCGGCGGGGGCGATACCGGATCCCAACGACGTGATGGGGTCGGTCAAAGCCATTCACCGTGAACACGACGAGTTCGGCATCCGGGCCACGTCGGTATTCCCTGCCGGCACCTTCCCGCAGGTGCCTATCGACGACCCGAAGATGTATCCGATCTACGCCGCATGTGTCGAACTGGGCATACCCATCTTCGTGTGCGCCGGGGTGCCCGGGCCGCGGGTGCCGTTCGCGCCGCAGGACGTCGCGCGCATCGACATCGTGATGTTCGACTTTCCCGATCTGGTCTTCGTGACTCGCCACGGGTGTGAGCCGTGGGAGGATCTGGCCGTCAAGCTGATGCTGAAGTGGCCGAACCTGTACTACTCGACGTCGGCGTTCGCGCCCAAGTACTACCCGAAGGCGATCATTGACTACGCCAACACCCGCGGCGCGGACAAGGTGCTCTACGCCGGGTACTTCCCGATGGGGCTGACGTTGGAGCGAATCTTCACCGAGATGCCCAACGTGCCCTTCCGCGACGATGTGTGGCCGAAGTTCTTGTACGACAACGCCGCACGCATTCTGGGCCTGTAGGGGTCGAAGTCCGGGCTATTGGATGGGCTCGTCGCCGAGCACGGTGGTGCGCAGCATCTCTCGCGGCGAGTCCGTGTCGTAGGCTGCGGCGCGGTGCAGGACGCCCCGGTTATCCCAGATCACCGTGTCACCGATCGACCAGCGGTGACTGTAGACCTTGTCGGGCGCGGTGGCGCGGTCCAGTAATTCGGCCAGCAGCGCGCGGCCCTCGTCGATGTCCATGCCGACGATGTAGTCTGCCGACGCACCAAGCACCATCGATCTGCGACCGCTGTGATGCGTCCACACCAGCGGATGTTCGTGAGTGCGGCGTGAGCGCCATCGCGCCAGCTGTTCGGCTGTGGGGTCGGGAGTGACGCGTCGCTGTGAGGCTTCCAGCGAATGAATGACTTTCAACGACCCGTAGCGTTGTTTCTCGTCGGCATTCAACGCGTCATAAGCCGCATACGAGCTGGCGAACTCGGTTTCGCCGCCGCGTACGGCGACCTGCATGGCAGACAGCACGGTGGCTTTCTGCGGGTACTCGTCACCGAGCGGTGTGCAGCCGTCGATGTGCCAGTCGAAGGTCGCGCGTAGATATGCCGCCGACGAATTCTTCGACGGGTTCAGCGTGATCGGGTAGATACCCGGTACCGAGTGGTGACCGTCGGAGGAATAGTCGACCGCCCCGAGCCGGCGGCAAAACGCAACCTGTGCTTCAGGGTTCAGGTGCAGGCGCCGAAAGACCAGCACGCCATTTTCTTCCAGCGCGTCGAGCACCGCTTCGGCGATCATCTGGTCGGCGACCAGCCGATCGGCATCGATACCCATGACTTCCACGCCCACCGAGGTGGTGAGCTTGTTGATAGTAAGTAGGCGCATCACTCGCCTGCTCTCACGGCACCGGTTCGCTGACGCGAATCATGACGGCGTCCGCGGCGTCGGTGGGTCGGGGTTGATGCATGATCTCTACCGCCATCGCCACCATGATCAGCGAGTAGATGAGGTGCAGCAGGTTCAGCGCATCCTCGGGAAGGTCATCGAGCGAAAACTTGTCGCAGTACTCGATCGCGTCTTCCAACCGAGGGAAGAAGGCGTCGTAGAATTCCCGCATCTCGGCCATCGTGCTGGCCATTCGTTTTTCCCACCGCTCGGTTTCTGTTCCCAGACACCAGGTTTCGGCGTACAGCTCAAGTTCGGCGAAGGCGCTGGGTAGTAAAGCGTCAGCCATGGTCCGCCCCGACCGGCGTCAGCTCCCGCTGATAATCAGCCACCCAGTCGCCGACAGCCTTATGCAGATGGCGGACCAGGATCTCCTGATCGTTGAGCGGGAATTCATCGACAATGCCGGTCTCTAGGGCGGCCTGGGTACCGCCCAGCATGCCGGCATCCTGCAACGCGAATTCCTTGAGTACCACCGCGGCAACCTCGTGTTCGATGCGTTCACGCACACTGCGTGCCGGGGAAAATGCGGTGTAGGCCTCGAACCGGTGGGTATTGTGCGAGGTCGGCCAATATCGGTAGAGCAGATACCACCCGCCGTAGATCAGGATCTCCAGGTTTGGGAAGATCTGGAAATTGCTGATCCCCCAAGGCTCGATGCCGCCCGGGTTGAGGCCGGCCGGCAGCTCTCCCAAGTCTGGGGTTCGCCACGGGCCGACAAGCCCACTGCGAGTGGCGCGTTCGATGGGATACATATACTCCGGTGCCATCAGCCAGCGGCGGGTACCCGCTGTGGACACCAAGCGGTGCGGACCGTCGATTTGGAAATGGGCGCATTCGAATCCGGCGTTGGGATCGCGCACTTTCGGTGGAACCTGCTGCGGGTGCAGCGATGGTACGTGGTAGTACTCCTGAAACGCGTCGGCGAAGATCTTCCAGTTGCTGTTGTTGTCCGCGACCCAATCGTAGCGCTCGGTGAGCCGGTCGAACGGATATCCGTCGAGCGCGGTGATCATTGGTCCGAGGAACTCCCGCAGGCTTTGCCGCGGCTCGGAATCGAAGTTGACGAAGATAAAGCCGTTCCAAATATCGCAGTGCACCGACCGCAGCCCGTAGCAGCCGCGATCGAGGTCGAAGAACTCGGATTCCTGCTGCACGAAGGTGAGTGCTCCGTCCAGGTCGTACCGCCAGCCGTGGTATTTGCAGGTGAACTGCCGGCACACGCCTTTGGTTTCCTCGTTGGGAAAGTCGTTCCACACCAATTTGTTTCCGCGATGCCGGCAGACGTTGTGGAATGCGCGGATCGCCTGGTCTTTGCCTTTCACCACGACGATCGACGTGCCGACTGCCGCGATGTCTTTGGTGAAGTAGCTCCCGACGCGCGGCACATCCTCGACGCGGCCAACGTTGAGCCAAGCGCGTTTGAAGATCGCCTCGCGTTCGGTGGCATAGAACTCCGGCGACGTGGAGTCGCGGAACGACACTGGTCCGGTGCCCAGATCCGGGTAGTGTTCGGTCCAGCTACCCTCCACAGGTTTAGGCCATCGCGCCATGTGAACCTCCTGTCACATCACTGCTCCGCCGTTGACGCCGAGTATCTGGCCGGTGATGAACCCGGCCTCATCCGAGCACAAAAACCCAACGGCAGCCGCGATGTCAGCACCGGTGCCGAGGTGTTGCATCGGGATGCGTCGAGCTAATACTTCATTCGACGGCAGGTTCCCCTTGGCTTGGGATTGGTGCTGCATCGGGGTCTCGATGCCCGACGGGGGGATGTTGTTCACAGTGATACCCGCCGATGCATATTCGTGCGCAAGCGATTTCGTCAAGGTAATCACCGCACCTTTCGAAGCGGCGTAGTGGGCCATGCCGGGGGAGCCGCGTTGGGCGCTGGACGACGAGATCATCACGATGCGGCCCCAACCCGCGGCCAGCATGTCCGGCAGGGCCACCTGGCAGCAGTGGAAGGTCCCGGTCAGGTTGACATCGATGATCCGCGCCCATGATTCGGGGGTGATCTCAATGAACGGCGCGAAGCCCACCATGCCTGCGCTGGTGACCAAAATGGTGACCGGGCCCAGCCCGCTTCGCACTTTCGCGAACGCTTCCTCGACCGCGTGCCGGTCGGTCACATCGGTGGCCACACCGAGGGCGGTCACCCCCTCGGCTTGGAGTGCTGCGGAAACCCGCTGAGCGGATTGGCTATCGATGTCGAGAACCGCGACCTTGTGCCCGCGTCGGCCGAGCTCGTGGCAGGTTGCCTCACCCATACCCGAAGCGCCGCCGGTCACCACCGCCACCCGCTGGACATTGCTCATTCGTAGACGATTCGCACAGAGCGACTGGTCGGCATGGATTGGCAGGTCAGGATCCAGCCGTCGGCGACTTCCTCTTCGGTCAGCGCTTCGTTGTTGATCATCTGCACGCTTCCCTCCACCAGTCGGGCCATACACGTTGCGCATGAACCACTTTCACACGACGAAGGTACTGTCAGCCCGGCCATGCGGCCAGTTTGCAAAATGGTGTTGCCGCTCCGATACGGCACCACGGTGGTTCGCCGGTCCAGCTGAATCGTTACTTCCTCCGTGACAGTGTCGGTTGCGACGGCGGCAGCATGCATATTGTCTTCCTCCATCGCCAGCCAAGATATCAAGTACTTGCGATAGTTATCAAGTACTTGATTCAAGCCTCGGTGTGGTCGGTGAAGAGCGGGTTCCCGGTGCCCTGTTCGACCACTCGGGCCAGCAGGTCGTGCAGTTGCTGTCGTTCGTTGGAGTCGAGAACGCCGAACACCTGGTCATGGGCGGCCAGCGCGTCGGCGAGAACGGCGGCGACCACCGCGCGGCCCTGGTCGGTGAGATAGGTCTGCAGGATCCGCCCGTGCTGGGGATCTCGCTTGCGCTCAACGAGTCCGCGGCGCTCCAACGCGGTGATCGCCAACTGCACGCCTTGGGGACTGATGAGAAGCCGGCGGGCAAGCTCGGCCCCGGACAGGCCGGGTTCGTTGGCCAACTGGCGCATCAGGCCGATCTGCGCGGTGGTCACTCCGTGACCGCTGATCGCGTCATTGACGGTTTTCAATGAAAAGTGGAAGGCCTGCTTGAGCAGCCACAAAATGTTGTCGGTAAGTTCCATGCTCATCCTGCCCGCCGCTGGAGACCCTTATAGATCTGGCCATCCTTCATCACGAATTGCACGTCAAGGGTGGTGGCGATGTCCTGCGACGGGTCTCCGGGTACGGCGATGATGTCGGCAAGGAAGCCCGGGGCGAGCCGGCCGAGTTCATGGTCGGCTTCGATGAGCTCGGCACTGGTGATCGTGGCCGCGCGGATCGCCTGCATCGGTCTCATGCCACGGTCGACCAGTGCGCGAAGTTCCTTGGCGTTCTGACCGTGCGGGATCGCCGGTGCGTCAGTGCCACAGGCGATGCGCACCCCGGCCGCAATTGCCTTGGGCAACATCGCTTTTGCCTGCGGAAACACCTCAGCGGCTTTCTTGCGCAGTTCTGGTGCTACCCGGTCGACGGCCATCGCTTCGGTCAGATAGGTCGTGGAAACCAGGAAGGTGCCGTTGTCGGCCATCATCTGAATCGTCTCGTCGGTGGCGAGGAAACCGTGTTCGATACAGTCGATTCCGGCTTTGATGCAGGCGCGGATGGCGCTGTCGCCGATCGCGTGCGCGGCCACCCGCACGCCGGCGCGGTGGGCTTCATCGGCGATCGCGGCGAACTCCTCGTCGGAGTACTGCTGCGATCCGGGTGATGTGCTGTGCGACATCACCCCACCCGAAGCGGAAACCTTGATCACCTTGGCGCCGTGACGAATCTGGTAGCGCACGCAGGCCCGGACGTCGGGCACGCCGTTGGCGATGCCTTCGGCCACCGACAGCGGCATGATGCCGGGGGCCAGCCGTTGGAACACGGTCGGATCAAGGTGTCCGCCGTACGGTGTTACGGCGTGTCCGGCCGGAACGATGCGCGGCCCGATGTGCCAGCCCTGGTCGATTGCCCGCTGCAGTGCCACGTCGAGCAGATAACCGCCGGTCTTGACCATCAGGCCTAGATTGCGCACGGTGGTGAAACCCGCCTCTAACGTGGTGCGCGCGTTGACCGCTCCGCGCAGGGTGCGGTAGGCGGGGTCGTCCTGCACGCCGTGCATCGGGCTCGGCAACCCCTCCGGTCCGCCGGGACCGCCGATGAGCAGGTTGAGCTCCATGTCCATTAGCCCCGGCAGCAGCGTCACATCGCCAAGGTCTATCTCGGTAGCCGAAACCGGCGGTGACTCGGCGGGATTGACGGCCGCGATCCGGTCGTCGTCGACCACAATCACCGCCGGCGAGTGCACCTGGCCGGTGTCAACGTCCGCCCAGCGGGCGGCCCGTAGCACGATCACGGCACGGGTTCGCAGACGCAATCCAAAGTCGATGCGCCCGAATCGGGAACGCGAGGCTGCTTCCAGCATTCGACCGGGAAGGACACCATGATCATCGAGTACAGCAGGTGCATCAGGTTGATCACGTCCTCGGGCAGATCGTCGAGGCTGAACTTGTCGCAGTAGGCGAGGGCGTCTTCAGCACGCAGCGTGATGGCGTCATAGAAGGCCTGCATCTCGGCCATTGAGCTAGTGATTCGCTTGTGGTAGCGCTGCGGTTCGGTCGGCAGACACCAATGCGAAAACGGTTCGAGATCAACGAATTCGGGTGGCAGCTTGGCGGTCATCGCGGTCAGACTCCCACCGCTGTGCGCCGGTATTCATCGACCCACGCGGCGGTCTCGTGGTGCAGATGCCGCAACAGCACCTCCTGGTCATTGAGGACAAACCCGTCGACGGCACGTGATTCGATCATGGACTGCGTTGCCTCCAACGTGTTGGCGTCCTGCAAACCGAATTCTTTGAAGGTGACCGCCGCCAGCTCCTGCGCGACCCGCTCACGGGGAGTGCGCGGCGGCGGGAAATACAGTGTGCCCTCGAAGACATGGCTGTTATACGACGTCGGCCAGTAGTGGTAGGTCAGATACCAGCCCTGCCCCCAGATCAGGATCACGAAATTGGGAAATAGCTGAAACGAGTCCAGCCCCCACGGGTCGCAGTTGGCCGGGTTGACGCCAGCGGGGAGCGGGCCGATCTCAGGGCTGTCCCATGGCCCGAAAAGCCCACTGCGGCAAATCTCGTCGACCGGCTTGCGCATATCGGCGTCCATCTCCCAAGCCCGGACACCCGAGGTGCTGACCAGCCGGTGTGGCCCGTCGATGCGATAGTGCGGCGCCTCGAAACCCGCCTCCGCCGCGGCCTTGGAGTACTTGGACGGCGACTGGTTCGCGTGCAACACCGGCGCGTGATAAAACTCCTGGAACGCATCCAGATAGAGCTTCCAGTTCGCCTTCACTTCCGAGCGGTAACACCACCGCGACGTCATCTGCCCGAACGGATAGCCCTCCAGGCCGAGAACCATCGGACCGAGGAAATCCCGCAACGACTGCTGGGGTTCGGCTGCGAAGTTGACGAAGATGAAGCCTTCCCACACATCGCAGTGCACGGGTACCAGTCCGTAGCGGTTCTTATCCAGGTCGAAGAACTCACCTTCCTGTGGGACGTGAGTCAGGTTGCCGTCCAAGTCGTAACGCCAGGCGTGATACTTGCACCGAAACTGTCGGCAGAAGCCGCTGGTTTCCTCCAACGGCATGTCGTTCCAGACCAATTTGTTGCCGCGGTGCCGGCAGATGTTATGAAACGCGTTGATCTCACCTTGGGAGTTGCGCACAATGACGATTGACGTGTTGGCGACTTTCAGCTCCTTGGTGAAATAGCTGCCGTTGCGTGGAAGTTGCTCGGCGCGCCCGACATTCAGCCAGGCTCGCTTGAAGATTGCCGGTCGCTCAAGCTCGTAGAAGCCCGGTGATATGGAATCCTCGTAGGACACCGGACCGGTCCCCAGATTGGGGTAATGCTCGGTCCAGCTGCCTTCCGGTGGCTTGGGGAAACGAGCCATGCCTGCTCCTGTCGATCACGACCACCCGCCCGCAGCGCTGACCGTATATGCTCTACGCGGTAATCGCAAGTAATTGATATTAGGCCCCCCGGAGGCTGACCATGACACCGTGCTGGCTAACGGCGGATGGGCCACACCGGATCGGCGCAGTCGAGGCCCTCGGTAGACAGCTGCCGCTTGAGCACCTTGAACGTCGCCGTGCGCGGCAGCGTGGTGCTGACCCGAATGTATGACGGCCACTGCTTGGGTCCAAGGTCGGTCTGCTCGCTGAGGAACGCGCGGAATTTGTCCGCGTCGAACTCGGCGCCGTGGGTCATCACCAGCGCGGCCATCACCT
>NZ_DASPSP010000136.1:0-55089 GCF_035623875.1 Mycobacterium sp.
ACCACGCGGGGTGAGTGGCCTGTCCGAAGTTGCTTCCGACCAGGAAGAGGCGATCGCCTTCTCGCATGTAAGTCAGTGGTATCTCGCGTCGCTCACCCGACTTTCTGCCGGTGGTGGTCAGCAGCAGCAGCGGAGCTCCGATCGGGCCGAGAATTGTGAAACGACCGTTGCTTCGGCGCAGAAGTTGGCCGTCCACCGGGGCGAGTTTGCGAAAACACCAGGAACCAAACTTCGAGCCAAGAAAGGCGAGTACCGGTCTCTTGAGTGCCGCGGGTGGTTCATGACCCCACCGCACATCTGGGAAAGCATTATCGTTCACGCGCAACACTATTCACTCCGACAGGAGACAAAGTGCGCTTTTCACGGGAAGAACCCGCCAGACTCTAGAACAGTATCGGTGCGATCTTTGTCATGGCGCTAGCGGACCGCCGTGCTGCGGATGGCGGCCAGCGGTGATGGTCATGGCCGCGCCGGGGTAAATTCTGCTATTTCCTCATCCACGCGGTGGCCGGGCACAGTGCACGGACGCCCGTCCGGGCGGGTACGGTAACTCAAGCACCGAGCGAGAGTTCCCACCGGACAAGGTCTATCGCCGCGATCACCGCAGGGTCGTCGGGGTCGAGTCCCTCGGCCCGTAGGGCTTGGCGTCTTCGTCGTCCACACCATGTGTGGACAAGCGGCCCGGTCGTGCGGTTCCCGCTTTAGTGACGCCGATTTGGGTTCGTAGACCATCCTCCGCAGCGGCGCGGGCAGTGCCCAAAAATCTACTCGCGGTCACCGACAGGCCAACCGCGTCGACCGCGACGCATTACGAGCACCCGATGTTGTGCTAGTTGGTCGGGGCGCCGCACGTCGCGCCAAAGGGGAACGTGCGCAGAGCTTCCGCAGTACTCGCTCGGTGTCACGACGTTGTCACAACTCGTCGTTAACTCCCCGGCGGACGGCAGCGGACAGCGGCGGACAGCTAGGGATGGTTTTTGCAGGTCAGGTATCGGACCTGACCACCCCGGCGGGCACCTCTGCGGACGCCTGCGGACGCCCAAAAACGTAGCTGATCTGACTCTTAATCAGCGGGTCCGGGGTTCGAAACCCTGACGGCGCACTTCAAAGCCCATTTTTGATTGAGAACCGGCTCCGAGGGGCCGTTTATGCGCCGCTTATTGCATCGTCAAGAAGGTCGGCTTCCCCAACCCGCACCCCGCCGAGCTTCGCCCGCAGCTTGCCGGCCACGACGCGGTATGTCGCTTGGTGGCTGGGGCGCGTCCGTCCTCTGCCAGTCGAGCAAGGTGGGCCTCCACCAACACCATCACGGGCGTATCGGCGCCGATCTGGTCCGGTGCGCCCGATGGTGGACGCCGCTGCGTCAGCGCCTCCATGAACGCATCCTCGGCGAGCTTGCCGTGTCGGTCGTAATCGTCCGGAGGGCCGACTCGCCGCACCCGTCGGGTCACGCCGTCCGAGTCGCGGACGCGGCACTGGGCTTCCCACACCCCATCGCCGAGGTACTTGCGGCTGATCTTGCCGTGCTGGCCGATCCGCAGCGGCGGTCTGCCCGCCACGGCTACCGCTCCCCGCCCAGGTCGGCGACCCAAGCCAAGTTGATGGCGACGCTGAACATAATCAGGCTGCCTGCCCAAGCGATTCGCGTGTGTTTGTTCGCGGCCGTTCTGCGCTACACGCTCTCCACGGCGAAAAGCCGCCACTCCTCTGGCACGCCCTTAAGCACGTGGGTACCACGTTCGACAAAGCGGATGCCAGACCCGGCCACAAGGTCTCGGACCGTGCTCGACACGAGGACTTCGCCCGGAGGCGCCAAGGCGCCGACCCGAGCAGCGACGTGCACGGCTATTCCAGCCAGATCGTTGCCCCGAACCTCGCACTCCCCGGTGTGCACTCCTGCCCTGACTTCGAGGTCCAACGATGGAACCTCAGCGGTGATGGTTCTTGCGCATCGGACTGCCCGTGCCGGTCCATCAAAGCTGGCGACGAATCCGTCACCTAGCGTGTTGATCTCTCGACCCCCGAAGTGTGCGAGCTGGCGGCGGACAAGCTCATCGTGGCGGTCGAGGAGGTCACCCCACCGGCGATCACCCAGGGCCGACGCCCGCTGAGTGGAACCGACGATATCTGTGAAGAGAATCGTCGAGAGCACTCGGTCGGGCTCTCGGGTGTGCCGGGCGCCGACCAGGAATTCTTCGATTTCGTCGGCGATCCCGTCCGCATCCCCGAAACAGAACAGATGGTCCGATCCGGGGAGCACTCTGAGCTTGGCACCAGGGATGTGCTCGGCCAGATATCGCCCATGGCATACCGGGAAGAGGAGATCGTCGTCTCGATGTACCACCAGAGTGGGCGCGTGGATTGTGGGCAGTACAGAGCGAATGTCGATATCGAAATTCATACTCGTGGCATCCGCAAACTGACCGGGGCTCGCCGCCAGCCGTTCGTAGTGCGCCCACCCCTCCTGGAGCCGGGGATCGCTCGCGGCTCCTGGCGCAAGAATCTTAAACAGGCGGCCACCTGGTCGTCCCCACCCCTCAACGGCCGACGCCACCACCTGCTCGGCGAAGGCTCGCTCGAACCCGCAGTCATAATCGGGCGCTCGGCAGACCCGAGCACCCGTGCCGTACAACACGAGGGCGGAGGTCCGTTCTGGGTAGACGGCCGCAAAGAGCATTGCCATCGCACCCCCCTCGGAGATGCCCATCAGGACGGCATGTTCCGAACCAACTGCATCGAGCACGGCTCGCATGTCATCCATGCGTTCTTCGAGAGTTGCAGCTCGGCTGACGGGGTCTGACAAGCCGCTTCCGCGCTTGTCGAACCGGATGAGGCGGCTGAATGAGGCGAGGCGACGGAAGAACTGAGCGTGTGCTGCCAATTCCCAAGCGGCTTCGACATGACTGATTAGCCCGACGTTAAACAGGAGATCGATCGGGCCTTCACCGGTGACCTGGTAGGCGATGTGCAGGCCGTCGAAGGTCTTCGTATACCGGGTTTCGGGGACGTTTGCCACATGTAAAGGCTACGAGGCATCAGGTTCCCTGGCGAGATCGGCGCCGTCCACAGCCGACCACGAAAGTGCGCTTCCACCCTGCTGCAGCAGCGGTCTATTGACCACTACGGGATCGACCGCCCGCTGCCTACGTTCGCACCGTTCACCCCATCGGAGCAGGTGGAGTGAGTTTCCCTGAGCCGGGTTACTAGTGCCAGGTGACGTTTATGCGCCGCAAATGACAACAATCGACCGGAATCGACCGGCTGCGACAGGAAGTAATGAGTTAGGCGAAACATTGCCGCCCAACGGAATAGGGCACACAACCGGACACACCGGGAGGCAACGAAAACCGCCCGCTCTTAATCAGCGGGTCCGGGGTTCTAAACCCTGACGGCGCACTTCACAAGTAGGGCCGGCAGTCCGCGCTGATCAACCGGCCGCAGCAGGCCCGCTGTCTTCGGGTGATGCCTGACGGTGTTCGGCTGGTGGTTGACAGTTACTTCGGCTGATCCTTGACACTCCTTCGAATGAGGGAGTTGAGCGTGGCTGAGCAGAGGTATCAGACCGTGCTGGCGCTGTCCGGCGCGACGGCCAGTATGTAGCAAACCCACCGGCGTTGGACTGATCGTCTCCGGCTGACCGCTCCCGCAGTAGTGCGGTGGCGCATAGACTGCAGCAGCCACGGAGAAAGACCGATGGGGGCGTGACGTGCTGCAGGGAGTCACTCGAATCGCCATCCGGGTACCCCGGCGCATTATCGCTGTGGCGTTCCTCGTCTTGGTCGGCACCGCAATCGTCGGTATCCCGGTAACCGAGAGTCTCTCGGGCGGCGGCATGCGGGATCCGACATCTGAGTCGTCGCAGGCCGCAAAACTGCTGTCAGACAAGTTCGATCAGGGCGACATGACGATGGTCGTCAGCGTCACATCGAACGAAGGCGCCGAGAGCAGCGCGGCCCGAACGCTGGGCACCGACATCGTGCGGCAGCTACAGAACTCCCCGCATGTCGGCGAGCTGACGTCCGCATGGACCGCCCACACCGCCGCGCTTATCAGTGAGGACGGCAAGACGGGGCTGATCACGGCCGGCATCTCCGGCAACGATAACGAGGCGCCGAAGTACGCCAGACAACTGGCTGACGAACTCGTGCATGACCGCGACGGCGTCACGGTGCGTGTCGGCGGCGAGCCCACGATCTATTGGCAGACCACCGACCAGACGCGGAAGGATCTGGTGCTCATCGAATCGCTCACGCTGCCACTGAGTTTCTTGGTGCTGATCTGGGTGTTCGGCGGTCTCGTCGCGGCCGCGCTGCCGATGGCAGTCGGTGTCTTCGCGATCCTCGGGACGATGGCGATGCTGCGCCTGGTCTCGCTGTTGACGAACGTTTCGATCTTTGCGTTGAACCTGACCGTCGCGCTGGGCGTGGCACTCGCGATCGACTACACCCTGTTGATCCTCAGCCGTTATCGCGACGAGATGGCCACAGGCGCCAACCCATTCGCCGCGCTGGAGCGCACCATGACGACCGCGGGACGCACTGTGCTGTTTTCGGCGATGACGGTCGCGTCGTCGATGCTGGCGATGGTCCTGTTCCCGCAATACTTCCTAAAGTCTTTCGCGTACGCAGGCGTGGCCGTGGTCACTTTGGCGGCCACCGCTTCGATCGTGGTGACCCCCGCCGCGATCACGCTGCTCGGCGATCGTCTCGACTTGCTGGACATAAGTAGGCTGTTGCGCCGGATGCTAGGTCGCCCGGACCCGTCACCCAAGCCAGTCGAGCAGACGTTCTGGTATCGCTTGACGACGTTTGTCATGCATCACGCGGTACTGATCGGAGCCGCAATCATCGTCGTGCTGCTGGTGCTTGGAGCGCCGTTCCTCGGAGTCAAGTGGGGCTTTCCCGACGACCGGATGCTGCCCTCCTCGACATCCGCGCGCCAGCTCGGCGATGAGCTGCGCAACGACTTTGCCGTCAACCCGCTGACCAACATCACCGTGGTGATGCCCGATGCGGACGGGGTCAGCACTGATGACTTCAGCCGCTACGCGTCGGCGCTGTCGAAAGTGTCTGACGTGTCGTCGGTGGCCTCACCCGGCGGTAGCTTCGTCGACGGCCGCCTCGCCGGTCCGCCGACGGCACCAACCGGCGTCAAGGACGGTAGCGCTTTCTTAAACGTAACCAGCATCACGCCGCTGTTCTCGGACGAGTCGGCGCGTCAGCTGGACGGGCTGCATACCATCGCTACCCCGGCGAACAAAACCGTGCAGCTGGGAGGCGTCGCACAGGGCAATCATGACAGCGTGCATGCGATCACCAGTCGCCTACGCCTGGTGCTCGGGATCATCGCTGGCATCACGCTGGTCCTGTTGTTCCTGTTGACCGCCAGCGTGGTGTTGCCGGTGAAGGCCGTCTTGCTCAATATCTTGTCGCTGACCGCCGCGTTCGGTGCGCTGGTATGGGTCTTCCAAGACGGGCATCTCGGCGCGCTCGGTTCAACAGTCACGGGCACGCTGGATGTGAACCTGCCAGTGTTGTTGTTCTGCATCGCATTTGGACTATCTATGGATTACGAAGTCTTTCTGATCTCGCGGATCCGCGAGTACTGGCTCCAATCGGATCACACACCGGCCGCCAATAGTGAGAGCGTTGCGCTCGGCGTCGCGCGCACCGGCCGGGTGGTCACCGCGGCTGCGCTGGTGATGTCGATCTCGTTCGCCGCGTTGATGGCAGCGCAGGTGTCGTTCGTGCGGATGGTCGGCCTCGGGCTCACGCTGGCGGTGCTGATGGACGCGACCCTGGTTCGGATGTTGCTCGTGCCTGCCTTCATGCGGGTGGTTGGCCGGCTGAATTGGTGGGCGCCCAAACCGCTTACCCGGCTGCACGAATGGATCGGCCTCGGCGATACCGCAAGACACGGCGCACCCGATACTTCGCCGCCTCTTGAGCGCGCCTAGCGGTGAACCCTGCATCGCGGCCAGTGTCTGCCCGACCCAGCGCAGCGCATCAGCCTGGTTTACCGGAGGCCGCGGGCTCGGCTTCAGTTAGTGAGGCTGGGCTCGTGGTGTCTGCGCCGAGTGTTCCTTGGGACAACAGTTTTCGAGCGCTGTTGCGGCGAAGTTTGCCCGAACCTGTCTTCGGTAAGGTTCCGGCGGGGAACAACCGTACCTCCCGCGGTGCATGCCCAACTTGGTGGTTCACCCTGGCTGTGATCTCCCGGCTGATACGCAGGCGAGCGTCCTCCTCATCTACGTTATGCACTTCGGCGAGCACCGCGAAGCCCTCTCGCGCGGCGTCGACACGCAGCGCGATCACGCAGCCCTTGCGCACACCGTCGACGGTCTCGGCGGCACGCTCGATGTCGTGGGGATACAGATTCGTCCCGGCCAGCACGATGAGATCCTTTGTGCGGCCGCACACGTAGATCCGCCCCTCCTCGTCGAGGTAACCCAGGTCCCCGCTGTCGACCCAGCCGTCCTGGCGGGCGAGTGGAATGACCCCGTCCGGCGTGAGATAACTGCTGGCGACAGCAGGACCACGAAGTTCGATGGCGCCGATTTCTCTAGGCCCCTGCGCCGTTCCATCCCGGGCGACGCGCACGTCCATGCCCTTGACCGGGAATCCCACGCACACGACGTGCTGCACGTTCTCCGAGTCATCCGGAACCAGCTGAGCGCGGTGTGCCTCCGCCATAGCCTGCCGGGAGACCGAGTCGACGATCGCTTGGTCGTGCGGTGCCCCCATGGACACCATCAGGGTGGCCTCGGCAAGCCCATAGGCGACCGTCGGTGCGCTGGGTCTCAGGCCAAAGCGGGCGCCGACGGTGGCGAAGTTCACCAGATCGCGATGATCGATGGGTTCGGCCCCATTCACCGCGAGCCGCAGCGATGAGAGGTCGATATCGGTGGGGTCGGCCCGTTGCAGGACGCGGGCCAGCACCGCGTACGCGAAGTTGGGGCCCGAGGTAATGGATGCGCGGTGCCTGCTGATCAACTCGGCCCATGTGAGTGGTCGCCGCAGGAACTGGTCCGCCGTGACTACGACGGTTTCCACACCCACCTGCATGGGGAACTGCACGAAACCGATCATGCCCATGTCGTGTGAGAGCGGCAGCCAGCTGGCCATCACATCCTTGTCGATTTCAATGTCCACCGCATGGCAAATTGCGACGGTGTTCGCGGCGAGGTTAGCGTGACTGATTTCGACGGCCTTGGGTACGCCCGTTGACCCGGACGTCAGCTGGCGCATCGCGATATCCGCCTCGTCGGCCTCGTCCGCGTCGTCGGGCTCGATCGGCTTGGCGCCGCGTAGCGACTCGACCGTGCAGACGGCCAGGTTGTGGGCCAGCAAATGATCCCCCGCCATTAAAAAAGGTTCCCCGACGACGACCAGGTCTGCATGGATCATCAGGATCGCCCGCACGGTATCGCCTAGCCAGACAGCGAGGTCGATGCGTGGTGTCGGTTGCTGAAGCATCGTCACCGCGGCGCCGCGCAGCCAGATCGCCTGTACGAGCGGTGCGACATCCGCCGCGTCGGTGGCCAGCACCGCGACCGAGCCGTGGCGGCCAACTCCCTTGGCGGCCAGGCTGCCAGCCATCCGCTTCGCCTGGTCGTGGACTTCGCTCCAGCTCAACCGTATGGGATCCGCAACGGTGCCGGCGGTCAAGCCGTGCGGTGACGATGCCGCAGACGCAAGCATTTCGCGGGTGAAGATGCTCATAGGATCAGCTCCTGCGCCACTGGTAAGTGTGGGGCGCGATTGGATGCGACGAAAACCGGCTCCATTCCGCACGAAATACGTTGTTGAGCAGGCAAATACGCCAGCCAGGCGGCCATGGCGCGGCCGAGCTGGGCGTGGGGTCCGGCGGGGTGGAAGCACACCAATTCGATGGGTGTCATCCGCTCACGCCGGCCCTATTGAACCACCGCACCACGAAGTCGACGAGATCGCCGACGCTTCGAATCTTCGGCAGCACCTCGGCGACGCTGATGTGCTCAAGTTGGGGATATTCCGAGCGCAGCCCATCGATGAGGCGAAGTTGCAGCAGCGAGTCGTAGCCCAGGTCTTCGGCGAGCCGGCTGGACCGGCCAAGCTCAGCGACCTGATAGCCGCCGACATTGGCGATCACCGCTAGTACCGCCCCCTCTATCTCGGCCGGGACGCACGCACGCTGCTCTCGCTCGGCGACGGGCGTGACGATCGGGGGCTGGGCCGTTGGCGGCACGGCGGCGACCCCGCCGTCGAACCAGAACCGACTGGAAGTGTCGAAGACGTATGGCGGAATCCGCTGCAGCGGGTCAGCAGGCCTGCCGTATAACGGCGATAGGTCGGGCGAGTACCCATCACGCAGCATCGACGCAGCCACGGCCATCAGCTCCGCTCCGTCTGAACACGGTCCGCCGCATAATGGCAACGACCGAATCTGCGACGACAGTCCGCACTGCATGGCAAGGGCGAGCAGCGTGGAACGCGGACCGGCCTCGACGAGATAGTCGGCACTTGCAGCACTCCCGGCAGCCTGAACTGCGTCGAAAAACCGCACCGGTGAACAGATCTGGTTGGCCCAGTAGTCGCTGTCCATATCGTGGCCCTCAACTTCTCTGCCGAGCACGGTAGAGAAGAGCGGGAATTCCGAGGGACCTGGCGCGAGCCCCGACAGCTCGCGCCGGAATTCCGCCACGATGGGCTCCATCAGCGGCGAGTGAAAGGCATGGGACACCCTCAGGTTCACTGCTCTTCCACCCTTTTCGGAAACCGCGGCCTGGGCCCGCGCCACCGCATCGGCGGCACCGGAGATGGCCACCGAGCGTGGCCCATTGACGGCTGCGATCGCGCACTCGGGCTCGTCTGCGACTAGTGCCTCGGCCTGCTCGACACCGAGGTCGACCACGATCATCGCGCCGCCGGGGGGCAAGGAGCCGATCAGACGTCCTCTGATTGCGATGAGCCGTGCCGCATCGTCGAGGGACAACACGCCGGCGAGGCAGGCGACGGCGAGCTCGCCGACGCTGTGGCCGATGCCGAAGGCTGGACGGATCCCGCTCTGCAGCAATGTCGTTCCCAGCGCGTAGGAGACCGCGAACAACGCCGGCTGCGCGAGGCTGGTGTGATCGAGGCCGGGTGCGTCGCCGAATATCACCGAACGAAGGTCCGATGACATGTGCTGGTCGAGGGCGGCCGTCACGGCATCCAGATGTTCCCGGTACCTGGGATTGGCGTCGTAGAGCGGCCGCGTCATGCCCGGGTACTGGGTGCCCTGCCCAGAGCACAACAGCCCCACGGCGGCGGGGACCTTGCGCATCGGGGCGGACGACGCCAGATCGGGACGCGCGCCGGCGAGAAACTCCCGCAGCCCATCGACCAGTGTTCCGCGGTTACCTTCCAGCACGAAGCGACACCGATGCGATCGCTTCACGATGTTGGTGGCGCGACACCAGGAGGCCAGCCGTTGATCGTCGACAGTCTGCAGCGCGGTGGCGATCGAAGCGATGTTGCGCCGCAGCGCCTGCTCAGAGGGCGCCGACACGGTCAGGACTCCCGTCGCACCCGGATGGGGCGCCGCTGCGGCCGGCGCCGACTCCAGCACCGCGTGCGCGTTACTGCCGCCCAGTCCGAATGAGCTCACCGCGCCCACTGCACCGTTCGCTGGCAATTCCTCCGGACCGTCGGCCAGGCGCAGCCCATGCGCCTCCAGCCGCAACCGCGGATTGGCCCTGTCGCCGAACACCGTCGGCGGCAGCATGCGATGGTGCAGCGCCAGGCAGGCCTTGATGAACGACGCGATCCCTGCGCTGCCCTCGGTGTGCCCGATGTTTCCCTTGACCGAACCCAGCAGGCATGGCTCGCTGCCGCGCGTCTGGTGGATATCGCCCAGCGCGTTGGCCTCAATCATGTCGCCGAGAACGGTGCCGGTGCCATGTGCTTCGACGAAGTCGATCTGTCCGGCCTCAAGTTCTGCGAGATCGAGCGCGCGGCGCATCAGCTGCACCTGGGATCGACGATTCGGGGCGGTGATCCCGTTGCTGCGGCCATCGTGGTTGGCAACCGAACTCCTCACGACGGCGTAGATCGGCTGGCCGTCGGCAACGGCGTCGTCCAGTCGGCGCAGCACTACCGCGGCCACGCCCTCACCCCGGCCGATGCCGTCTGCGCACTGCCCGAACGGTTTGCAGCGACCATCCGGCGCGGACAGCCCGGCCTGGGTGTAGAAGATCGAAAGCGCAGGCGTCAGAAGCAGATTCGCACCCGCGGCGATGACAGTGTCGGTTTCCCCGGAGCCCAGCGCGGCACAGCCTTGGTGCACGGCCATCAATGATGACGAGCACGCGGAATCAATCGCCATGCTCGGTCCGGTGAGGTTCAGGTGGTATGAGATGCGGTTGGCCGTCATGAAGTAGCCGCTGCCTGTACCACGAAATACGGTGAGCCCGGCGAAGTCGAGAATCTGACGGAGGCCCCACTCGCTGGACATCATTCCGACGAAGACCCCGGCTGGCGTGCCGGCCAGCGACCGGGGATCAATTCCGGCATCTTCCAGTGCGCGCCACGATGCCTGAAGTAGCAGTCGCTGCTGCGGGTCGAGCGCCGCCGCCTCGATCGGCGCGATGCCGAAAAAGTCGTTGTCAAATGCGTCCACGTCGTCGATGAAATGGGCGCGTCGGGTGTTCATCGATCCGGCGACACCGTCGGGGTGATGGAAGGTGTCGATATCCCAACGCTGCGAGGGCACTTCCGTGTCGGTGACGACGCCGTCCATGAGTAGTCGCCAGAACGCCTCCTTGTCGGGCGCGCCCGGGAAGCGGCAGTCGATACCGACCACGGCGATCGGTATCACGGCGCCGCTCGCTCGCCGACCAGATACGCCGCGATGGCATCGATGGTCGCGTAGTCCCAGACGATGGTGGTGTCGACGGCGAATCCCTTCTCGCACTGCAGGTCCGCGCACAGCGCCAGACCGGAGACGGAGTCGATCCCACAATCGGCCAACGGCGTATCGATGCCGATCGCGTCGGGCGCAACGTTGACATATCCGGCGACCTTTGTGGTCAGCCAGTCGACAAGTTCCTGATACTCCGAAGCGTCAGCGGACATCGCCGATGGAAAGCTGCGGTTCGCTGGCACCGCAGCCCAGCTTGCGGATCGGGCCGGCCCGCACGAACGACGAGAACCTGACGGCGACGGGTCTGCGGGGCGGGCCATCACGGGGTCGCCGCCTCGTAGACAGCTGCCCCGCCAATCGAAATCCGCCGCCGTACGAAACCAGCCACCATCGCGTCGAACCGCGTGCCGCCGGCGAGTGCCGCGCATCCGATCAGCGGCAGACCTAACACGATGGCGACCGCCAAGCCGAGCACGAATGTTGCCAAGCTCGCGCCATGCGCTATCGAGCCGAATCGCTGAGCCGACCTGACTGTTGCGCCCCACCTCCGAAACACCGTCCCGGCGAGGAGATCTGCCGCAGCCAGTGTGGGCACGATGGGCGCCGCGTCTTGCGGGCACCGCCTCGATTCGCCGATGCATCGCCCGACATCGACGAGCCGAGCCAGTTCCGCGTCGCTGATCCCGGCCCTCCCGAACCACAGGAAGGGTTCGCGATGGCCGGTCAGCAGCCAGCGCAGCGTGGTCACGAGTGTCGTCGCCTGCGGCCGTGTGTCGGTCGCGGCGATAACCCCGACGTGTCGAGCACCCGCGGATCGCAGCAGCGCGGACACTTCGATCGCCGCCGAGTACCACATGTTCCGGCAGGCAATCAGCGAGACGACCGACCGGTTGCGGACCGCCTGGGGATGCGCTTTCAGCAGTGACCGGATGGGCAGCGATGGCGCCAGGTACCACACCTGATAGGCCAGGATGACCAATTCCTCCGCGTCGGTACAGAAGCTGCCCGGCGGTTCGATGAGCTCCACGAGCGACTCGGGATCCACCGCCGCGGGGAACACCCCGAAGAATCGCCGGATCGGCCACGGAAACGGGAACTCGACGCGTGGTTGTACCTGCACCCAACGGATGTCCCACCCGCGGGCGACCAGAGGAGCGGTCAATGCATCGGCGACCTCGCGCAGCTGCCCGGTCTGCGAATACAGGTACACCACCGCGCGAGGGCGACGCTGCCCGACCGAGACGACGTCGGACGCCGTAGTCATGACTGGGGGTCCGAGACCGCAGCCGATGTCACCGCGGTCAGATGCATGAACGAGACCACGAACCGGCCCGATTCCGGGACCATGCACAACAGCGTGTCGCCGTCCCTAATCAGGCCCTCCGTCATCATCTCGTCGAGAATGACGAAGATGGCTGCGCTGCCGATGTTTCCGACTCTCGTAAGGTTGCTGTACCACGTCTCCGGACCACCCGTGGCGACGCCCCGCCGAGAGAACTCGCCCAACATCATGGCCTTCATTCGTTCGCTCGAGTAGTGGGCGGGAAACCAGGTCACTGTGTCCGGGTCGAACTTGCCCATGGCGAGTAGACGTTCGTACTCATCGATTCCAACGCGTACCAAGTGCGGCAGCAGGGAGAGCTTCTGCCGCAAAGCGAGCGCACCGTCGGCGGCGGCCGCCGCGATGGTCGGGTAGTCACCCCAGGTCTTCGCGCACGCGTTGTCGTTGCTGCCGAAAAACATGCACGCCTTCTCGGTGTTCGCAAACGACGTCAGCGAGATCCAGTCGATGCGAAGGCTGATCCCCGATGTCGCGGGCGCGCTCTCAACCACCGCGGCACCGGCCCCATCGGAGAGCATGTAGCGCAAAAACGCGGTCTCCATCGGCAGCGACCCGTCGTCGTCGATCGCCCCCATCTCCTCGCAGCGGGTGCTCTTGAAACCCCGTGATGCCAACTCGCTGGCCACGCAAATCGCATTGCGCTTCTCGCCGATCGCCACCTGAAGATAGGCGTTCTTCAACGCCATCATCCCGCAACTGCAGATACCATGCGCGGTCGCGATCTCGAGCGGACCGTAGCCCAACTCGCCATGCACCATGCTGGCATGCCCGGGACCCATCACATCCGGCATCGTCGTTGCCGCCGACAGCAGTTCGACGTCGTTGGGGCCCAGCCCGGCGCGTTCGGCGGCGTTGCGCACCGCGGCAGCCGCCATCGCCGCATTCGATACCACGGTTCGCTGACTCTTATCGATCGCGTAGTGGCGCGTCTTGATCCCGCAGTTCGCCAGAATAAGGTCCTTGAGATCGGAGGACGCGCGCCCCGCTTTTCCGATGTAGTCTTCGATTTCGTCGTTGGGCACCGGGTAGCCGGGAAGAAACGCGCCGGTGGCCGTGATGTATGCACTCATGCCGATGTGGCTCCGATGATCGAGTTGTCAACCAGATTGCTCAGCCGTAGGCCGCTTCGCTCGGTTCAAGAAGATGAAGTTCTTGAAATCGGAATATGTGCGGACACCCGCGATGCGCTCATCGTCGAGCGAGATGCCGTATTTGGTCTCGAGGATGTCGGCGATAGCAAGAACTCCAAGCGAATCCAGTCCCAGATCGGCAAGCGTGGATTCGTCGGTGATCTCATCGGCTTCGACGCCGTGGTGCGCCCGCAGGTACTCGACGATGTCGCGTTCGACGTCGTTTGCTATTGACATAACAGTCGCCATTATCCTGTCGCCCGACCTTTTGCTGGGCCACGCCGACCGGAGACACCGTTCGGCGGGCTGCGAAAGGAGGCGTTGAGCGCAGCTAGCCGGCTCAGCACATCGCGCAGTCGAGGTGTTTTTGTCATCACACAAATCTCCTCGTAGGTTGCACGAGTTTAGGGCGTCGTTAGTTCACCGGCCGACGCGGCCGCCGACCCGAGCAACGGGTCCGCGGTGCTTGTACACACGGTAACCTTGCTGCGGATCTCATCGACGTGCCCGTCGCACTGAACGAGGCCGATCTCACATTAAATGGCCACGTCCAGCCGGGAAGGACATAGCCATGGACGAGCAGATCGCCCCACTACCTTTTCCCACACCCCCGGTTTCGCTGGTGCGCGCACTGGAACGTATCCGTCACTATCTCTACCGCCTACATCAAAAACTCGTCCCGGCCCCGCAAGCCATGAGCGAACTGATCGTGGGTCACATGGTGTCGCAAGCCATCGCCGTGGCCGCCGAACTACGGCTGGCCGACGCCCTGGCCAACGGGCCACTGCCCCGCGACGAATTGGCTCGCCGGGTCGGCGCGAACCCCGCGGCGCTGGCGCGGCTGCTGCGGGCGTTGATCGGCCGCGGCATCTTCCGCGAGTTGCGCGACGGCCGTTACGCGCTGACTCCGCTGGCCGCCACATTGCGCTCGGATGCACCCCTCTCGGTGGCTGGCTTGGCGCGGTTTTACGGATCGGAAAAATACCGCGAACTCTGGTCTTTGCTGATCGACGCGGTGCGGACCGGACAGTCGGTCGTCCCGTCGATGTTGGGCACCGACGGCTTCTCCTATCTGGCTGAGGACCCCGATTTGGCCTCGCTGTTCAACAACGCCCATACGGCCATCGCCGGGATAGCCGCGGCTTCGGTGGTGGATGCCTACGACTTCGGGAGGTTTCCCGTCATCGTCGATGTCGGTGGCGGACACGGCCGACTGCTCGCAGCGATACTTGCTGCTACTCCGAGCGCCCGCGGCGTGGTCTATGACCTGCCCGACGTCGTCACCGGTGCGCCGGTAGTGCTCGACCGCGCCGGTGTGAGTAGCCGGGCGCGCGTCGAGGGCGGCTCGTTCTTCGACAGTGTGCCCACCGGCGGCGACGCGTACGTCCTTCAATTGGTCATCCACGATTGGGGCGATGAAGCTGCTCAGACTATCCTGCGCAACGTCGCGGCAGCGGCACACGATCAGGCCACGCTGTTGCTGGTGGAGATGGTGATTCCCCGACATCACCGCGAGTTCACCGGCAACTGGGTCGACCTGGAACTGCTGCTACTCACTGAAGGCCATGAACGCACCGCGGCGCAGCATCGTGAACTTCTGCGGCGCAGCGGCTTTCACCTAACGCGAATTGTCCAGACCGTCTCGCCGGTCTGCGTAATCGAGGCCTCACGAATCGAGCGGGATGCCCTGCAGTCTTGATCTTTCGCGTGTCTGGCGCGTGGGCTTGATGGCGGTGCGGGTGACACCCTCGCCGGGGCGGCACCTCGGCGACGACTCCGCTGACCCCTGCAAGCGGGGCTCTGGCGCCCGTCGGGGGTACGGCCGCCCGGATAAACGAGCGTTCCACTGCTGGACAAAGCGCTGAGCGATGACCGACGACCAGATTGTCATCGTGGGCGGCGGTTCGACCGGCTGCACCCTTGCCTTGCTCCTGGCCCGACGAGGCATATCCCCCATCGTCCTCGAGCGTCGCGAAGAACCCCTGGTCCATCCCGCCGCCCACGTCATTAACGCCCGCTCCCTTGAGATCTGGCATCAGGCGTCACCCGCCCTGGCGGAAGAAATTCTTGCACTCGCGGCACCTACCGAGAAGTTGGGAAGCATCCGCTGGTGCTGCGGATTGGCCGACGCGCCGCTGGGTGAGATAGATGTGGCAGCGGACCCTCAACTAGAGGAGCGGCTGCGATCCTACAGTCCGTTCCTCATATCCCACATCGGGCAGCATCTCCTCATGCCGGTCTTCTGGGCCGCACTGGAACGCGAACCACTAGTGGATTTTCGGCGCGGCACATCAGTCGAGCGGGTCTGCGAGACGTCCGGCCGCATGGTCGTCGACATCCGCCCTCGGCTAGGGCCGGTTGAGCGGCTAGGTGCCCGTTACGTGGTCGCAGCGGATGGGGCTGACAGCGCCGTCCGCGAGCGCGCCGGCATCGGGATGCCAGGCAAGGTCCTGACCCACATGGGCAGCGTCTTCTTCCATGCCCCCCGGCTGTTTGGTGCCGACACGCCCAGGCCACTGCTGACTTGGATATACCAGCCGCGGTTTTGTGGCGCGCTTATCTCGCATGCCGCCGATCACTACGTGCTGATGACGCCGTACCTCCACCGGGACCAAGCGGTTGCACGGGATGGCGACGCGTTCTGGAACCGAATGCTCCCCGAGGTGCTGGGAATGAGCCACGGTTTCACCGTCCGCTCCACCGGCACGTGGACTATGACCTCACAGATCGCAAGCCGCTTTCGGCGTGGGCAACTGCTACTCGCGGGTGACGCCGCTCACCGGTTCCCGCCCGCAGGAGGTTTCGGTCTCAACAGCGGCGTGCAGGATGCGCAGAACCTGGCCTGGAAAATCACGGCGATTATCAACGGACACGCAGACGACGCCTTGCTCGACACATATGATCCCGAGCGGCGACCAGTCGTTGAGCTGTTCGCGCAGCAAAGCGTCAAGAACTTTTTCCGCCTCGACGAGGTCACCGCTCCACTTGGTATCACCAACCGGGCAATCTGCAAGGCCACCGAGGCTGTCGCCCGTCCGCCGCTCTCTTGGCTGCCGGGACGGCTCTTGGGATTGGCCTGTGACCAAGCGACGCAGCTACAGACCAGGCGCACCAAGGTGCTGCTGGCCGGAGGCGCCCGCGCGCGGCGTCTCCGTGCACAGATTTCAGCCGCCATCCCAGGCCAACTCGAACACTTCGTGTTCCAGGGGCTTGAATTTGGCTACATATACCGGGGCCCACTGATAGCCCCCGGGTCAGATGACAGTCCGCTCGGGCAGTCCGACATCGTTACGTACCGCCCTACTACAAGGCCCGGGGCACGCCTGCCGCACGCCTCCGTACTTCACGAGGGTCGATCGGTACCGGTTCACGACATACTCTGCCCCGGCGGGCTCACCCTCCTCACCTCAAGTGCACCGCAATGGAGCGCTGCGCTGCGCACGCAGCGGCACTCGGCCGTACTCCCCATCGTGGTGACGTCCCTTGCCGCCGCGGACCCGCGCGATCAGGGTGAACTGCTGGCGCTATTCGAGGTCGGTCATCGAGGCGCCCTCTTGGTACGCCCTGATGGCCATGTCGCATGGCGAACCACCAAACCAGCCGCCGAGGGGAGTTCGGACCTCAACGGGTTCCTCGAGGAGCGATGGCTGCCCTATTGGCAGCAGACGCGACACCAACAAGTTTGACCTTATCTGCGTTGGGGACCCGCGAATCACGAGAAGCCCAGAAGGCACCAGCACAGCGCCAGGGCGGCTCGGCGCGAAGCGCGGCTGATCACCGATTCCTGACCCTGCGGACCGCAACGACTACGACAAGAGCCCCAATGCCGGCCAGGGAGATTGCCACCACGGGCTTCTTGACGAACCCGATCACCCGGGCTTTGGCGTCGTCGGCAAGTCGGCGGGGATTGGCCCGCTCAGCCAGTGAATCGACGGTCGACGCGAGCTGGTCGCGGGCCTGGTCGATCTCCTGCTTGATGGTGTCAGGATCCCGCTCAACCACTCTCGTCCTCCCTGTCGTCGGCGCACCAAGGCCGGGCTCGGTCTAGGTTGGTGCCTGCCGACCTACCCTAAATCAGCCGGCGCCGACCCAACGTGCCGGTGAACAGAAAGGGACCTTCCTTGACCGACACCGCACGCCTCGCGCGGGGCGACAAAGCGCCCACCTTCAGCCTGCCCGATGCCGACGGGAAGAAGGTGTCGCTGGCCGATTACAAGGGCCGGCGCGTCATCGTCTACTTCTACCCCGCGGCGTCGACCCCCGGTTGCACCAAGCAGGCCTGCGACTTCCGCGACAGTCTGGCTGAACTCAACGGCGCCGGCCTCGACGTCGTCGGCATCTCCCCCGACAAGCCCGAGAAGCTGGCCAAATTCCGTGACGCCGAAGGCCTGACGTTTCCGTTGTTGTCCGATCCCGACCGCAAAGTGTTGACCGCCTGGGGCGCCTACGGCGAAAAGCAGATGTATGGCAAGACCGTGCAAGGCGTGATCCGCTCGACGTTCGTGGTCGACGAGAAGGGCAAGATCGCCGTCGCGCAGTACAACGTCAAGGCCACCGGCCACGTCGCCAAACTCCGCCGTGACCTCTCGGTCTAGGCCCGCCCAGCGATCTCCCGACCGGCGTCGCCTCGGGTTCTGGGCTCGGTGCAGGAGTGGCATCCTCGGCGCTGGCCGACTCGTCCCGACGGTCAACTTCGGCCATTGTCAAAGGCAATGCCAGCTCCTCCAGCGAGCGCTGCTCGCACGCGATACCAAACCAATGTTCCACAAGGCCTGCACCTGCCATCAAAACTGCTCCGATGAGGAACGACCAGGCGACCTGTGCGCGCTGTCCGGAGTTGATCAACTGGCCGAATACCAACGGCCCGCTGATCCCGCCGACCGCTGTGCCCGCTGCGTAGAAGAACGCGATCGCCAGCGCCCTGGTCTCCATCGGGAAGATCTCGCTCACCGTCAGGAACGCCCCGCTCGCACCCGAGGAGGCCAGGAAGAACGCCGTTGCGAGTACGACGATGAATGTCCAGACGTCGCCAGTATGGCTAACGAACAGCACGGCCAGAACTACCGTCACGACCGCCGAACCGACGTAGGTCAGCGTGATCATCGGTTTGCGGCCGACGGTATCGAACAACCGCCCGAGCACCACCGGGCCGGCGAAATTACTGAGCGCCCACAATATGACAAACATCGGTACTACCGAGGGTTCTACGCCATAGAACCCACTTAGCAGTGTGCCCAGATTGAAAGTCACCCCGTTGTAAAGGAACGCCTGCCCGCTGAACAGTGCCAGTCCAAGAACCGCGCGTCGCGGGTACAGCGTGAATGCCACCTTGGCGATCTCCCGGAAGGGGATCGTTGTGCGTTGACGAATTCTCAGCGGCGACCCTTGCGGTTCGGGAAGCGATCGCCCAGTTTGTTGGCGCAGCTGATCTTCTATCGTCCCGACGATCCGCTCGGCTTCCTGCTCGTCTCCGTGAATGACCAACCACCGTGGGCTTTCTGGGACACCGCGGCGGACAAAAAGGACCATGACACCCAAAGCGGCACCAATACCGAAGCTGAGCCGCCACCCGATATTCATCGGGAAGATCGACGTGTTCAGCAATACCAGTGCGCCGGCCGCTCCTCCGGCAGCACCCAGCCAGTACGACCCGCTGATCACCAAATCCACGCGACCGCGCACCCGCGCCGGGATGAACTCGTCGATCGCCGAGGCAATGGCGGCGTATTCGCCTCCTAGCCCAGAACCGGTAAAAAATCGCGCGATGAAGAAATACCAAGGCGCGAAGGCGAATGCGGTCGCAATGGTCGCGGTCAAATACAGCCCTAGCGTCACCGTGAACAGAGTGCGCCTTCCGAAGCGATCGGTCAGCCGACCAAAAAACAGCGCACCCAGGCACGCCCCGGCGATGTAGAACGCGGCCGCCCAGCCGACCTGTGCGGCGTTGAGCCCGAGACCACTGCCTTGCTGGGTGAGGCGAGACGACACGCTGCCAACCAATGAGACCTCGACCGCGTCAAGCACCCAAACGCCACCGAGACCAACGACAATGCGCCAGTGAAACCGCGACCAGGGCAAGCGGTCCAGTCGTGCAGGTATCCGGGTCGTGATCGTTCGGATTTGCACACTTGGGCTCATGGCTGCTCCGTCCTGATCGAACAGCTCTCATTGAACAGAGGCGCTCACCGAAAAGCGGCGAATCGCAGAACTCACCCAGTCGACGTATTCAGCAGGCTGAGCAGCAGCGCCTCGGCGGTCGCGGCCCGTTCCAGCACACCCAGGTGCAGGCTCTCGTTGACGCTGTGCGCCTGCGTCGCGGGATCCTCCACGCCGGTGACCAGGATCGCGGCCTCGGGGAACGCGGCGGCGAACTCGGCGATGAACGGGATCGAGCCGCCCATCCCCATGTCGACCGGCTCAGCGCCCCAGGCTTGCCGGAATGCCGCGCGGGCAGCGTCATAAACTGCGCCGCTGGCGTCGATGGCGTAAGGCTGGCCGATGTCGCCGGGCGTCACCGTCACATGTGCACCCCATGGAGCATGCTGTTCTAGATGAACGCGCAATGCATCCAGATGCGCGGCGGCGTCGCCGCCGGGAGCTATGCGCATGCTGACCTTGGCGCGAACACGCGGGATCAGCGTATTCGACGATGCGGCAATGGATGTGGTGTCGATGCCGATCACGGTGATCGCCGGCTTGGCCCACAGTCGCTGCGGTACCGATCCGGAACCGATTTCGCTTACTCCGTCTAGCAGACCAGATTCCGCACGCACCCGCTCGGCGGGGTAATCGACTGCGGCGGCTGTGCTTTCGTGCAGACCGGCCACCGCGACGTTGCCGTCGTCGTCGTGCAGGCTGGCCAACAGGCGCACCAGTACGGACAGCGCGTCCGGAACCACCCCGCCCCACAGACCGGAGTGCAGGCCGTGGTCGAGGGTGGCGACCTCGACCACACAGTCGGCCAGTCCGCGCAGCGACACCGTCAGCGCGGGGACGTCGGTGCTCCAGTTGTCCGAATCTGCGATGACGATCACGTCGGCGGCCAACGCGTCGCGATGCGCAGCCAGCAGACGGCCCAGCGACGGTGAACCGGACTCCTCCTCGCCTTCGACGAACACCGTCACCCCCACCGGGGGTTGGCCGTCGTGGGCCCGAAACGCCGCCAAATGCGTTGCGATACCGGCCTTGTCGTCGGCGCTGCCGCGTCCGTAGAGTCGGCCGTCGCGTTCGGTCGGCTCGAAAGGCGGTGACGTCCACTGTGCGGGATCGCCTTCGGGCTGCACGTCGTGGTGGGCATACAGCAGCACAGTGAGCGCTCCCGGCGGTGCCGGATGCCGGGCGATGACGGCGGGTGCACCGCCCTCGCTGACGATCTGCACGTCGTCAAAACCAGCCTGCGACAGCAGATCCGTCGTCGTTTGGGCGCTGCGGTCCACCTGGTCGCGGCGGGCAGGGTCGGCCCCGACCGATTCGATGCGGACCAGCGCCTCCAGATCACGGCGCACCGACGGTAGTACCTCGCGGACGCGTTCGACCAGATCGCTCATGATCTTGAGGCTAGCGGCAGTTCGGTAACGCCGAGATCGACGCCAGCGTGGAAAAGGGACAGGAATGTTGCACTAACGTCGGTCTCGTTGCTTGGCGCCCCCACCGCGAACGCTTACTCAGCCTCCAGGATGGCCACCGCGGCTGCGGTGTCGCCTTCATGGGTCAGCGACACATGGATCGTCACGTCGGCCAAATGCTTGGCGATGGCCCCGGTCAACCGCACCCGCGGTCGTCCCCACATGTCGGTGACCACCTCGATATCGCGGTGGATGTCCTCGCGAAGCACCGGTCGCTGGGAGAAGCGCGACCCCGACCAGGCCTTGATCACCGCCTCCTTGGCCGCCCAACGCGCTGCCAGGTGGCGTGCCGCCGACGAACTCTTGTCCGAGGCGTCGCGCCGCTCACCGGGCGTAAAGGTTTCGGCGAACACGGTTCCGGGCTGGTCGACCTGCTCGGCGAAATCAGTGATGGAGACGACGTCGATCCCGACTCCGACAATGCTCATTGGCGCCGCTCTCCCCCGCAAGCGGGTGGTGCCCCCACCTCGTTGCTCATTTCCGTATCGTCGCCGGCGCAGCTCATGGGTTGCGAACTTATCGGATGTCACAGGAGGTGGTTACAGACGGTATAGGTCCCCGTCACCCAACCGCGCCTCCGCGTCGAGCAACATCGCCGCTTCCTGCCGCTTCTCGGACACCTCGTGGTCGAAGCGACGGTCGGCGGGCCGCTCGTACATCGGGCGGCCGCCGGCTATCGCCGAGGCCAGCCGGCGCTGCCCGGCGAGCACACGAGCGTCGGCCCGTTGCACGTAGTCGGCACGTTGGCCGGCATCCAGTGTGGCCAGGAAGGCCTGCGGGTGCACCAGCGCGACCAGGCCGGACACGTGGCCGAACCCGAGGCTGGTCACCAGCCCGGCCTTGATCGGGAACTTGCCGTCCAGTCGCAGCGTGTCACGTATCCAGACGAAGTGCGCCGAGCCGGCCAGTTCGTCGTCGACGCAATCCAGGCTGCGGTTGGGCGGGATCACCCCGTCGCGCAGGATCTGGCACAGCCCCATCATCTGGAAGACCGCCGCGCCGCCCTTGGCGTGGCCGGTCAGGCTCTTCTGCGACACGATGAACAGCGGCGCTCCGGGCGAGCGGCCGAGCGAGTCGGCCAGCCGCTCATGCAGTTCGGTCTCGTTGGGGTCGTTGGCCAGTGTCGAGGTGTCGTGCTTGGAGATCACCGCGACGTCGTCGGCCTCGACACCCAACTTGGCCAGCGAACGGGCCAGCGGAGAGTCCTTGCCGCCACGTCCGGCGCCCAGTGCACCAAGGCCCGGCGCCGGGATCGAGGTGTGCACACCGTCGCCGAACGACTGCGCGAAGGCCACTACGGCTAGCACCGGCAATCCCATCTTGACCGCGAGGTCCCCGCGGGCGAGCAGGATGGTGCCGCCGCCCTGCGCCTCCACGAAGCCCAGCCGGCGCCGGTCGTTGGGCCGGGAGAACTTCGAGTCCGCGATACCACGGTCGCGCATCATGCCAGTGTCGGCGGTGGCCGCCATGTCACCGAAGCCGATGATGCCTTCCAGTGTCAGATCGTCGATGCCACCGGCGACCACCAACTCGGCCTTGCCCAGCCGGATCTTGTCGACGCCCTCCTCGACCGACACCGCCGCGGTCGCGCACGCGGCGACCGGGTGGATCATCGCGCCGTAGCTGCCGATGTAGGACTGGACCACGTGCGCGGCAACGATATTCGGCAGCACTTCCTGGAAGATGTCGTTGGGCTTGTTACGGCCCAGCAGGTTGCCGTGGTACATCGTCTGCATCGAGGTGCCACCACCCATACCGGTGCCCATGGTGTTGGCCACCAGGCTCGGGTGCACGTAGCGCATCACTTCGGCCGGGGTGAAGCCGGCGGACAGGAACGCGTCGACGGTCGCGACAATGTTCCACACCGCAAGGCGATCGATCGAGGTCGCCATGTCGGCGCTGACGCCCCACACCGTCGGGTCGAAGCCGGTCGGGATCTGCGCGCCGACCCTCCGCGACAGGTTGATGTTACGCGGCACCCGAATCTCGGTGCCCGCCTTGCGGATCACCTGCCAGTCGGTGGAGTCGGGCAACGGCCGGACGACGGTGTGCTCGGGGTCGAACTGGGCGAACGCGCGGGCGTCGGCCTCGCTGGACACCACGAAGCTGAAGTCCTTGTCCAGGAACACGCTCACCAAAAGCGGCGCGGAATGATCCGGGCCGATCGCACCGTCGTCGACGAACTCACGGATGCCGACCCGTTCCACGACGGCGTCGTGATAGCGCTCGACGAGTTCGGCCTCGTCGACCAGTTCGCCGGATTCGGTGTCATACCAACCAGGTTGCGGGTCGTCTTCCCAACGGATCAGCCCGGTGGTCCAGGCCAGCTCGAGCACCCCGGCGGCCGACAGTTCGTTGTCGACCTCCATCTCGAAGCGCGTGCGCGACGAGCCGAACGGGCCGAGTTCGGCACCGCCGACGATGACCACCAAATCGGCGGGGTCGACGTCGAGGTCGTCCCATTCCGGCGGCGGGGCCGGGGTGTAGCCGCGCGGCGGGGACGGCAGAGCAGCGATGGTGCCGTCGGCGCCGGTCTCCTCGGCCCCGTCTCCTGCGGCCTTGGCCGACTGCTCCTCGCGAGCTTTGGCGGCCACTTCGGCCATGTCCAGGTCGACGTCGCCGAGCCCGCCGGTCAGGTCGACTTTGAGCGGCGCGTTGGCGGCGGCGGCCTTGGACTCGATATCGCAGAGCGCAAGCAGCATGCCGGCCATCTCGTCGGTGGAATACGTTGTCACACCGGCTTCTTCGACGGCGCTGACAATCGCGTCGTTGTGTCCCATCAGCCCGGTGCCACGGGTCCAGCCGATCAGCGCATGCGCCAGGCTGACTCGCTGCGCCCACGACGACTCGGCTTGCCACCGGGTCACCACGGCGTCCAACGCCGACTTGGCTTCACCGTAGGCGCCGTCGCCGCCGAACATGCCGCGGTTGGGCGAGCCGGGCAGCACCACGTGCAGCCGCGAGGCGATGTCGCGCT
Source organism: Mycobacterium sp. (assembly GCF_035623875.1). Taxonomy (GTDB): domain Bacteria; phylum Actinomycetota; class Actinomycetes; order Mycobacteriales; family Mycobacteriaceae; genus Mycobacterium. The sequence goes on from NZ_DASPSP010000136.1 coordinate 23,956, forward strand.
CGGCGCCGATTCGGGACAGACCGCCGATCAGTCGCTGCACCGCCCACAGCAACACCTTCATTTCCATCTCCGAGCGCGAGCCGGCCTCCGACAGGTCGCCGGCGACGCGCGGTGCCGCGAACGGGAACAGCAGTGTCGGCGTCTGCGCGTCCTTGATGTGAATCGACTGCGGGCCAAGGCTTTCAGTCTGCTCGGTGCCGACCCATTCGACCAGCGCGTCGATGTCGGAGTAGGACGCCATGTTGGCCGCCACTACCCACAGGGCGGCGCCGTAGCGGGCGTGGTCGCGATACAGCGACCGGTAGAACGCCAGCCGCTCGTCGTCGAGCCTGGACGTCGTCGCGATGACGGTGGCACCACCGTCGAGCAGCCGTCCGACCACCGACGCAGCGATCGAGCCCTTCGACGCACCGGTCACCACCGCGACTTCGTCGGTGTAGCGGCCGTTGTCCGGGTTCTCCGCGCCGGCAGCGATCCGGCCGTACAGCGAGGCGTGGATCTGACGCCCGGCCGCGAGTGCCTTGCCCTGCCACCAGGTCGCCTGGGTCGCCACGACGTGGCCGGCGCCCTCGAACCGCTCCGACAGCCGCGCCCAGTCGGCGTTGGCCTCGTCGTCGTCGGTCAGCCAGAGCTTGACCAGGTCTTCGCGGGCGCTGGCCCAGCGGTCGTCGAACACCACGGCCTTCTTGCCGTCGAACACCGGCGCCACCAACCGCGGCCAGTCCGCGCCCAGTTCGGCGGTGACCAGATCGATCAGCTCGGCGTCGGTCGCGGCGGGCGGCACGGTGACCGTCTCGTCCAACCCCAGCTGACCCAGCACCAGGCGGGCCGCCGAGGCGAGCACCCCGTCGCGGCCGGTGATCTGCTCAGTGAACTCACCCAGCGCCGCAACGTCGACGGTGGCACCGCCGCCACCACCGGAGGACGGCAGCGCCACCGCAATCCCGCGGCGTGCGGCCACCCCCGCGACCGCGGCGTCGATGACCTTGTCGACGGCCGCGGCGTCGGCCAGCGCACCCTCGTGCAGATTCCCCATTGCGCCGCCGCGAACGCTGGTGCCCTCGCGGGTTCCGAGCGCGACTTCGACCGTGACGTGTTTAACCCAGCCGTCACCAAGCTCCCAGGTCTTCTTCACCCGTTCGGCGATGGCCGCGGGCCGCTTGCCCGACGGGCCCAGCGCCGACCGAAGCTGGTCGTTGATCGCGTCGGAAAGCACAGGCCCATAAGGCTTATACGTGCGTGCCAGTTTGGTGACCTGCGAGCGCAGCCCGGCCAGGTCGGCCTCGGCGGCGCCGTCGATGGCACCGAGGTTCAGCTCGGAGCCCAGGTCGACCAGCAATTGGTTCCGCCGCGAGGAGGCACCGTCGGTGATGGACTCGATGGAGTCCAGCTCCTCGATCTGGTCGATGCGCATCTTGGCCGAGAGCGCGATCAGCGCCAGGGTCGCGTCGGCCGCGTCGAATGGAATGTCATCGGGGCGTGGAGTACCTGACGGAGCTCCGGCCGGAGCCGGAGCGACGGCAGGAACGACATTGGAGCTGGGTGCGCCCTCCAGCGAGGCAACAGCCTCGCCGGAATCGTCCGGCAAATCGTCCTCGTCGTCAGGTTCCGGATCGGTGTCGGTGGCGAACAGCACCGCGGCGTCGCGCTCGGCATTGAGTACTTCGACTGTGCTGTGGGCGTATTCGGGCAGCTTGAGGGTGTTGGTGGCCAGCCCGCTCACCGTCGGCGACGACTTCACGCCGATCTCGACGAACCGCTCCACACCCAAACCGCCCGCGGCTTCTTCGGTGAACAGCAAGTCCTGAGTTTCGATCCAGCGCACGGGGCTGGCGAACTGCCAGGCCAGGAGCTCGATGAGAACCGTGCGGGCCATCTCCGTGTACCGCTCACGGCGCCAGGTGTCGTAGTCGGCGAGGATCTCATCGAGCGGCTCGGCCGGCACCAGATCGCGGATCTCCTGAATGAAGTCGCGGTCGAGGCTGAACGGGCGCGGCACCAGGTTGGGGATGTACCGCCCGATGATCAGGTTCGGGTCCTTGTCGCGTGGCATGACCCGCTCCAGTGAACGGCGGAAATCGGCCACACCGACCCGCAGCACCTCGGAGTGGAACGGCACGTCGATGCCCGGCACCAAAATGAACGACCGTCGACCGCCGACGAGTTCACGCCGCCGCTCCACCTCAGCCTCCAGCTCCTCGAGACCGTGGACCGTGCCGGCGATCGCGTACTGCGAGCCGCGCAGGTTGAAGTTCACGATCTGCAGGAACTCGCCGGTGCGCTGCGAGATCTCGTCGACAAACGCCGGCACGTCGGCGTCGTCGAGATTGATCTGCGACGGGCGGATTGCGGCCAGCCGGTAGTTGGAACGGCCCAGCTCGTCGCGCGGCACGATGTCGTGCATGTTGGACCCGCGCTGAAACACCGTCTCCAGCAACGCTTCTAGCCCGTAGATGTCGCTCACGCAGGCTAGCGCCGTGTACTCGCCGACGGAGTGGCCGCAGGCGATCGCGTTCTCGACGAATGCACCCTGCTCGCGCATCTCGGCGACCTGCGCCGCAGCCACCGTCGCCATGGCGACCTGGGTGAACTGCGTCAAATACAGCACGCCTTCCGGGTGTTGGTAGTGCACGCCGCTGGCAATCAGGCTGGTCGGGTTGTCGCGCACCACGTGCAGGATCGAAAAGCCCAGCGTTTCGCGGGTGTGCTTGTCGGCGTCGTCCCACACCTTGCGGGCGGCCTTCGAGCGGGCCCGGACTTCCATGCCCATGCCCTTGTGCTGAATGCCCTGACCGGGGAACGCGTAAACGGTCTTGGGCGCAGCCAGCCGTGCCGTCGCCGACATCACCAGATCCGAGCCGACCCGGGCAGCGACCTCCACAACCTCTGCGCCCTGGTCGATTCCGACGCGGTCGACCCGAAAGTCAACCTCGTCGCCGGGGCGCACCATACCCAGGAAGCGTGCCGTCCAGCCGACTAGTCGGGCGGGCGGACGGGCCTGGCCGTCGGTGGCGGTGACCACATGTTGTGCCGCCGCGGATAACCACATCCCGTGCACGATCGGCGATTCGAGACCGGCCAGCAGTGCAGCAGACCGGTCGGTGTGAATCGGGTTGTGGTCGCCGGACACCACCGCGAACGGGCGCATGTCGACCGGTGCGATGAGCGTGACGTCCCGCCGGCGGCGCCGCGGGGTGTCGGTGGCGTTCTCCGATACCGCGCCACCGGCCCGAAGCGGGTCGGTCAGTTCGCCAGCGCCGGTGCGGCCACGAATTGCAAACCGCTCCTCAAGAGTCGCAAGCACAGTGCGGTCCGCGGCGGAGACCGTCACCGAGATCGGCACCACCCGGCCGACTTCGGTGTCGGTGGCCACCGAAGCCGTTGCGGTAATGGTTAATTCGGCCGATAACTTGGGCAGGGAGCCAAGCAGGTGCGTGGCATGATCCAGGTGCACCAGGCTCAGCAGCCCCTCCACGACCGGGACACCAGAAGCGGTGACCGCGGAGCCGATGGCCGCGAAGACCGCCGGCCAGCATCGACCGACCAGCGCGTCGGGCACGGTGGTGAGGGTGGGCGCCAGCGGCTCACCGAAGATGGCGGTGACCCCGGTGTGGTCGGCCACCCGCTCGGGGTCCCACGGCACGGTCACGGTGGCCGTCCCGTTGTGCACCCGGGGCAGCATCTCCGGACCATCGACACCGGCGGCGATGGCCAACACCGAACGCATGGCCTCGATGGCGTCCTTGGTGCGGACAACCGGAATGCCACCGTCAATCGTGCTGGCGGGCAGGCTGAATCGGATGTCGATCCACGTGCCCGCGATCGGCACGCTCAACACAACCTGGTCACCGTCGCTCTGCAGTCGCGCGCCGGTGGATGAATGGGTGGCCCGTGACTCTTCCGGTCCGTCGTGTACCTGCCATTCGCCGGGATCAGCGATGCGGTGCACCGGGTTGGTCGCGATGCGGCCGGCCCACAGCACATCCGGCGCGTCCAATATGACGGCCAGCGCCCCGTGCACATCGATGCGACCCTGCCGACGCGCCGTCACCGGTGTGGGCTGCGCCCCGGTTGACAGCACCTCGTCGATCGCGGCCTGCTCGAAGCGGTCCAACAATTCGCCGACCGGTTCGTCCATCCGGGTGATGCCGGCGACCGAAGCGGTGCCAGGAATGATGCACACCTGGTCGGCTTCGTAGCGGGCGTCGTGGGCCTGCCACAGCGAGTCGCTGCGCCACCAGCGCCGGACGTCTTTGTCGATGACCGGCACGAAGTTGACCGGCTTGCCCAGCGTCTTGCACAGCGTGACAAAGAACGACACGTCGGCCGGGTGCAGTCGCACGGTCTCGGCGTCCGGATAGTGCGTCAGCAGAGTGGCGATTGCCTCGTCGGGGTTCTCCAGCAGCGTCTCGTCGGCGAACAGCGTCTCGATCGGGCCGTGGTCCCGCGGGTGCAGCCGCGCCTCGGCCCGGTGCAGCATCTGCTCGAACCGGTCGCGCCAGGTGTCGGCCAACCACGGGCTGCCCGGTGCGGCGGTGTCGGCCGTGCTGTTGCCGTCGCCGATGGCCAGCTCGACATAACGCTGCAGCCACTGCAGGTAGGTCATCTCCTCGACGTGGCCGAAGTACGGCTTGGCGGTGTCGGCCATCGCCGCGATGATCTCGTCGCGGCGCTCCGCGACCGCTTCCGCGTCTCCGGCGACCTCGTCGAGCAGGCGCCCGCAACGCGAAGCGGAGTTGTCGATCTCGTGGATGTCGGCGCCCAGCTGGCTGCGGCTGGAAGCCATGCCGCCCTGGGCTTTTCCGGCGCTGATCCAATGGTCGGTGCCTTGCGTTTCGACCAGCATCCGTTTGACCGATGGTGACGTGGTGGATTCCAGCGTCGCCATCGCCGCGGTGCCGACGAGAATGCCGTCGACGGGCATCAACGGGAAGCCGTAGGCCTCGGCCCAGCGCCCGGACAGATATTCGGCCGCCCGCTCCGGTGTTCCGACGCCGCCGCCGACGCAGACGGTGATGTTGGGCCTCGACCGCAGTTCCGAATAGGTGGCCAGCAGCAGGTCGTCGAGGTCTTCCCAGGAATGGTGGCCGCCGGCGCGTCCACCCTCGATGTGCATGATGACCGGCTTGGTCGGCACCTCGGTGGCGATGCGGATGACCGAGCGGATCTGCTCGACGGTGCCCGGTTTGAACGCCACGTGGCTGATCCCGATCTCGTTGAGTTCGTCGATCAGCTCGACGGCCTCTTCCAGTTCGGGGATGCCTGCGCTGACAATCAGGCCGTCGATCGGCGCGCCGGACTGACGAGCCTTTTGTACCAACCGTTTTCCGCCGACCTGCAGCTTCCACAGATACGGGTCGAGAAACAGCGCGTTGAACTGATAGGTCCGGCCGGGGTCAAGCAGCCCGGAGAGTTCGTCGATGCGGTCGTTGAAGACCGGTTCGGTGACCTGCCCGCCGCCGGCCAGCTCGGCCCAGTGCCCGGCGTTGGCCGCGGCGGCGACGATCTTGGCGTCGACGGTGGTCGGGGTCATGCCGGCCAGCAGAATCGGCGACCGGCCGGTCAGCCGGGTGAACTTCGTCGAGAGTTTGACTCTGCCGTCGGGCAAGCTGACCACCGACGGTGCGTAGCTCGACCACGGACGGGCGACCTCGGGAACGGCGCCGATCGTGAACAGGTTGCGCTGACCGCCGCGGGTCGCGGCGGGCACGATCCCGATGCCGAGGCCGCGGATCACCGGTGCGGTCAGCCGGGTCAGGATGTCGCCGGGCCCCAGGTCGAGAATCCAGCGGGCGCCTGCCTCGTGAACTTTGACAACCTCGTCCACCCAGTCGACCGGCTCGACCAAGATCGACTCGGCCACCGCGCGGGCCAATCCGACATCGAGGCCGACCTTTTCGGCCCAGTCGCCGACGATGTCGATGCCGTCGGCCAGGCGTGGCGTGTGGAAGCCCACCTCGACCTGCACCGGATCGAAGACCGGCGCGAAGACGTCGCCGCCGCGGATCTTGTTCTTGCGGTCGGCTTCCTCCTTCTCCGAGATCTGCCTGCAGTAGAGCTCGAAGCGGGACAGCTGCTCGGGGGTGCCGGTGATGACGACCGAGCGCCGCCCGTTGCGGATCGACAAGACGGGCGGCAGCACGGTCCGGACGTCTTGGGAAAAGTCCTCGAGCAGCCGGTAGATGCGCTCGGGGTCGGCGTTGCTGACCGACACCATCGGTGGGCGATCGCCGAGGACGGAGATTCCGCGCCGGCGGGCCACCAGGGTGCCGGCGGCGCCGATCAGCTGGGCCAGGGCCAGCAGCTCAATATCGCGTTCTCCAGCGGCTTTCAGAGCCTCCACGGCCAAAATGCCCTGGGAGTGCCCGACGACGGCCACCGGAGGGGTGGCTTGCAGGTCCATGCCCTGCCGCGCGAGGGTGCGAATCGCTGCGATCTGGGTCAGCAGCACGCCGGGCAACGACACCGCGGCCGACGTGAGTTGCCTGGCGGATGGAACCGGGTCTTCCGCAGCCAGCGCACGTACCCAACGCAGCGGCTCAAAGCCGATGGGACGCACGACGACGAGTTCCTTGGCGACCGGCTCAAGCAGCAGGTCCACCTCGCCAACCAACGTTGCCAGCTCGGATTCGATGCCTGCCGAAGAGACCAGCTCTTCCAGCGTCTCCAGCCACGCGCCGCCTTGCCCACCGAACGCGACGGCGTAGGCCTCGCCGTCAGTGAGACGATCGACCAGAGCATGGGTGCCCTGCGTGGCCTCCGCGGTCATCCCGTCGTGGTCAGCGGACACTCGGTGGTGCTCGTAGATCGTCACGTGTGTATCTCCCTATAAGCGCTTATCGCCTTGCGTGTCAGAGCCGCGCTGCCCTGCGGATGTCGTCTAAACCCCGACTGAGCCCTTGTCCAACCGGCCGCGTCTCGACTGATCCGGCTTCGGCGGGCCAACCGAGGGCGCGTCATCGGCTGCAATAAGAGTGTCATAAGAACCATCGGGAGTTTCCGGCGTGAATCGGTTACTGGTGAGTTCTACGCGCGGGTAATGGTGCGCTGGGTAACACTCCGCTCAACCGCGGCCGAGGGCCTGCAGAACAAACCTGCTGGATGCAGGTGGTTACGGTCGAGTAGCAACAACAGCGCAGATCAAGGCAGTATTGTTATGTAATCGTTATCTGAAAAATCTGCGCTGCTGGGGGCGTGCCGGTCCACACGTGATGACGCGCCGCGCAGTGACGGATCAAAATCGGGTCGCCAGACCAGGCGGCAGAAGTTTGCTGGAAACTTACCCGCGGGTCAGCTCAGATCAGGCCCACTGACCGAACTGGGGCTTGCAGATGTTGTTGATGTCGACCCCGACGCCGCCGACGTCGCGTTTGTCGATCTCGACCTGGTGCAGATTCGCGGCGGGATGGGTGTATCCCCGCGGTGAGCCCCAGTTGTGCTGCCAGAAGTAGGAGCCTAAGCCGTCCCGCAGCGCCCAGTCGATCGTTTTGGAGTTGGCGTACACACCGACCCGCTGGTGGCCGATCACCGACTCCCAGCCTCGCAGATAGGGCGCCACCTGCTGCTTGTACTGCTCGTAGGACGGGTCGTCATCGATCGAGGCGTAGATGGGGGCGCCGGCGGGACCACCGGCGGCGGTGTGCAGCTGCCACCCGCGTCGGGCATGCGTGACGCCCGCGCTTTGACCGCCCAGCCAATCGGCTGAGCTCTGCTTGCCGTACTGGTAGCAGGAGACGACCTTCAGCCCGTTCTGGTTGAGGTCGCGGGCCTCGGAGATTTGCATCGGCTTGCCCAGCATCCAGGCGCCCCCGGGCCGGCGATCCGATACATAGCGGATCGAGCCCACGGCGCCGGCCGCCCGGATCTGGCTGGCGGGGATCACTCCGGCCGCGTAATCCAACAAGACGCCCAAGCCATCCGCCGAGGCCGACGGGGCAGCCAACGACCCCGCCGCAACACCGAGGCCGATCAGGGCAGGTGTCGCCGCCGCGAATTTGAGCACGTCGCGCCGAGACACTGACATGCGTCACAGAGTACGACAAATGCACCAATTACCACATGAACGCCACTCGTCACATCTGTATCACCGTGAATCGGCCGATGAGCCCAAATTCCTGCCCATCAGCTCCGCCAGGTGCCGGTAGCGACGATCGACCCAAACAACGCGATGTGCAGGTAGCCGGTAGCCGAACGAGCGCTCGCGATGGACCTGCAGCAGGTCGGCGTCAGTCTGTACGATCCACCCCATGCCGCTGGTCAGTGGTGCGACGGCCGCCGGGTTCAATATTGTTCGGCTGCTCGGGTGCGGACAGATCGGCGAGCTGTATTTGGCTGAACACCCGAGGTTGCCGCGCCAGTATGCGCTCAAGATCCTGTCGGCCGATGTGTCGACCGACCCGGAGTACCGCTACCGGTTCAACCAGGAGTCAGACCAGGCAGCCGCTTTGTGGCACCCGAACATCGTCGGCATCCACGACCGGGGTGAGTTCGAGGACCGGCTGTGGCTTTTGATGGACTACGTCGACAGCACCGACGCGGCCCAACTGCTGACCGATACCTATCCCGAAGGCATGCCGCCAGACATGGTGCTCGAGATCGTCGCCGCGATCGCGGACGCCCTCGATTACGCTCACGAACAGGGGCTGGTGCACCGCTATGTGAATCCGAGCAACATCCTTCTCAGCAATTCGGAGTCCGCCAGACGACCGATTGTGCTAGCAGGCTTTGGTGTACCGCGGCGCTCTGCCGAGACCAATAGTCTGACTCGGAGAAACCTGGCCATCGGCACCGCGAGCTACGCGGCGCCCGAGCAGCTGATGGACGACTCGATCGACGGCCGAACTGACCAATATGCTCTGGCGAGCACCGCACTTCATCTGTTGACCGGATCGCCACCGTTTCAGCACATGAACTCCGCCGTGGTGATCAGCAAGCACCTCAACGAAACACCGCCACGGCCAGGTGATGTCAAACCCGAGCTGACCTACTTCGACGCGCCGTTTGCCCGCGCACTGATGAAAGCACCCAACGAGAGATTCCGGCAGTGTCGAGATTTCGCCAAAGCGCTCGAGGCGAGGGGCAGCCTGAAGTTGACCATCCGGAATGCTGACGCCCCCCCGCTCGTCACCGTGCCGGAGACCGACGGTGCCGGGCCGATCGAGCCGGCTGTGTCCCCTCCGCCAGCGATGGCGGAACCCGATCTCCCACCTGCCGAAGTCGGCGATGCTGGCGCACCGCCAGATGTCCTGCCAGAGACCGAAGCCGACGATGCCATCACCCTGGGGGGGGAACCTGAGGTATCCGATGTATGGACCGCTACGAATGACGACACACGGAAGGCGTCCCACCGTCACCGCCTGCTGCACACAGCAGGGCTCGGCCTCGCCATCCTGACGGTGGCGGTGGGTGGCATCTTGGGCGTCATGGCTCTGCGCTCGGCCTCTGAGTCCCGCAACACCCCAACTGATGTCGAAACTCCGTCCTCGGTGACCACAGTCCCGCCTGCACGCCCGGCACCGGCCACGGCCATCTCGCCGCCGGTCGTCAAGGCCCCGGCTCCCACTTCCACGATGGTCACGCATCCATCGGCCACGCCTCCGACGGTCGCGCCATCGCCGGCAGCGACGACCGCTGCGCCGGTGACCGCGTCTTCGGCGCCAGAGACGACCGTGGCGCCGACAACCGGACCGCATTCCCCGCCTCCGACGACCCCGACTCCCCCACCCAGCCTGGATACCCGCCCTGCCGTCGGTATGCCCTGCGGCCCCGCGGGCGCGACAGCCACGTCAAACTCGGGCATACCCCTCGCCTGCGTGGACACGCCGGGCGGATCCGCCTGGGAATCCCCCGGTGGGTAACTAACGGCGCGTGGATGCGTCGTCATTGCGATATGTCGGCACGCTGGCAATTGCCAAGAGCTACAAGCGATTCGCCATCAGCTGTCGACCGATAACGCCGCGATCAGCGCGTCGATAACATCGCTGCAACCAGGTTGATCATTGGCTTCCAACAACTTTCGTGCCTCCGCGCGACGGCCGGAGGTCACCAGCGGCCGGACCTGCTCAACGAGGCTGACCAATGACGGGTCGGCCGGGCTGAGGTTCTCGACGGCGGCGGCCAACACATCGATCAGCTCCCAATCCCGGTAGAGCGCCAGCGAGCGTTCGTAGAATGCAAAGCCGGTCACCGGTTCTCCACGCTGCGTTCCGCGATAGCGATACGGCCCTTCCATGTATTCGATCGGCAGGCCGTGCGCCGGGGCCGCCACCAGCGGCTCTCCGATGAGATCCAGTTGCAGTGTGGCGCTGCGTAGCCGGTGACGGTCGGGCATGTAGCGGGTTGATGCCAGTGGCCGCACCAGCGGCCGAATCGCATTCGGCCATTGGACGTAGCTGCTGACGGTGACCTCGACGTCCTCCGCGCACTCCGGCACCATCGCCGGATCGGGGTAACTCACGGTCACGCCCGAGAATGGTTGCAGCGCATTGCCGTCCGTCCGGTCGAACTGTCGCCAGATGCTCATGTCGACGCCGTTGTCCAGGTTGATCGTGCGCCACTCGTGCGAGCGTGCACGCGGGTCTCCCCCAGATCCCCCGCCGCCGGCGTATTTGGGGAACCACTGCCGATCGACGTGTCCTGCGCTGCCGCTGACCCGTTCGTACAGCTCACCCCAGCGCAGTGTCCCGTGCATCGCCATACCGGTCTGGAAATACGAATAGGTGTCGTGCTGGCCGAAGCAGATGATCTTGCCGTTGAGCGTGTCCGCGCCGACCGGTACCGGCGCGCGGGTTGGCGTGACGGTCAAGTCCAGTTCCATCCGCTGAGCTGCCTGATCGACACCGCAGAGGCTGACACGGTAGGTGTAGGGCAGCAGTTCTCCGTCGTCGTCGCGGCACGTCGTCCACGACACCGGGCCGGCGCTGCTGTGGTAGCGGATGTCGAGGTGCCCAGCCGCCATGGACAACTTCGGCCGCGCGTCCGGACGCATGTTATTCGGTGGCATGTCGTAATCGGTGTAGGTGCCGTATGCGCCGGTATCGCAATCGAATAGCGCCATGGTGTAGAAGTCCGCGACCACCGTCCCGCCGGGGCGGTTCTTGTTGAAGATGGTCAGGAACGCGAACGAGCGGCCAGTCGTGGCGGTCAGCTCGCCGGCGATGAACCAGGTGTCGGACTCCTGGTCGGCGTGTTCGCCTTCGGCGGTAGGGAAATCCAGCGCGCTGTCGTCGTGCACCAGCCGGAACGGGTATTTGCGCCAGTCGTTGCTCATGTCAACCCATCGGGGACATCGATGGCGTCGTACTTGTCGGCGCCGAGGAACTCACGCACCTTGTCGATGTGGTCGTCGGCGCCGAGCTCAAGCGTTTCGGCGGCCAGACCGTAGTCGATGATCGCGACCGCCGCCTGCGCGATGTGCTTGGAGAACGCCCGCTTGGTGGTCTGCAGCGCGCGGGCCGGCTGGGCCGCCAGCCGCGCGGCCAATCGCAGCGCTTCGTCCATCAGGGTGTCGGCGGTGGTGACCCGATTGGCCAGGCCCAGGTCGACCGCGAGCTCGGCCGGGATGCGCTCACCGGTGTAGATGTATTCCTTGGCGCGGATGAGGCTGGTCATGTAGGGCCACAGCAACGCCCCGCCGTCGCCGGCGGTCAGGCCGATCGAGACGTGGGGATCGCACAAATAGCTGCGCTCGGACATCAACACCAGGTCGCAACACAGTGCCAGCGAGGCGCCCAGTCCGATCGCGGGGCCGTTGACCGCGGCGACGATGGGCAGCCGGAAGTTGATCATCGCGTTCAGGATGTCCGACGCCTGCGCGGAGATGTCATACCGCAGCGCGAGGGAGCGGTGCTGGGCCTTCAGGAACGCGAAATCGCCTCCGCCGCTGAAGGTTTTGCCGGCGCCGGTGAGCACCACGCAGCGGGCCCCGGCGTCGCGCTCCAAATCACGCCATACGTCGAGCAGCTGATGGTGCAGCGTCGCATCGATGACGTTGTGAGCATCTGGGCGGTTGATCGTCACGATCCGTACGGCGCCGTCCGCTGTCACCCGAAGTTCGTCGCTCACGTCGGCCTTCACTATTGACCCGAGGCTCATGCCTGGCTTTTTTGCTATGTTAGCATCAATAGCGAAGTTGCCGTCGCCTTTTCAGAGGTGGTGCCCCGATGACGGAAAACCGTGACCACCGTTGCTACGACCAGCTTTTCATCGGAGGACACTGGCGCGAGCCGTCCACCCGGAACCGGATAGCGGTCATCTCTCCGCATTCCGAAGAGCCGATCGGCGAAGCTCCCGCCGCCGCCCCAGCCGACGTCGATGCCGCGGTCGCCGCCGCGCGACAGGCCTTCGACCACGGCCCGTGGCCGCGACTGGACCCGGGCGAGCGGATGCGCAAGGTGGAACAGCTCGCGACCATCTACTCCGGCCATCTCGACGAGATGGCCGACCTGATCACCGACGAAATGGGTTCACCGCGCAGTTTCAGCCGGCTGGGCCAAGCGACGGCAGCGGTGTCGCTGATGCACCTCGCGCTGGCAGTCGCCCGCGACTTTCCCTGGGCTGAACGTCGCCAAGGAGTGCTCGGCGAAGTGCACCTGCGGCGAGCCCCGGTCGGCGTGGTCGGGGCGATCGTGCCGTGGAATGTGCCGCAATTCCTGATCATGCCCAAGCTGATTCCCGCCCTGATCGCAGGTTGCACCGTCATCGTCAAACCCGCACCCGAAACACCTTTGGATGCTTTGTGGTTGGCTGAGATGATCGAGCAGCTTGACCTGCCAGACGGGGTGGTGTCCGTGCTGCCCGGCGGTACGGATGTCGGCGAGGCGCTGGTGCGTCATCCGGGTGTGGACAAGATCGCGTTCACTGGGTCGAGTGCCGTCGGACGCCGGATCGCCGCGCTGTGTGGCGAGCAACTCAAGCGCGTCAGCTTGGAACTCGGCGGCAAGTCCGCGGCGATCATCCTCGACGATGCCGACATCGACAAGACGGTCAAGAGCCTGAAGAGCGCGAGCCTGATGAACAATGGCCAGGCCTGTGTCGCGCAGACCCGCATTCTGGTCAGCGAACGGCGTCACGACGAGGTCGTCGACGCGCTGGCCGACATGATGTCTGGTTTGCATGTAGGCGATCCGTCGGATGACGCGACCGACGTCGGCCCCCTGGTGGCCCAACGGCAGCAACATCGGGTGCAGGACTTCATCCGGTCAGGGGTAAAAGAGGGCGCCCGGATCGTCCTTGGCGGCGAAGACGCTCCCAGCGAGCGCGGCTGGTATGTGCGGCCGACTCTGTTCGCCGACGCGACGAACGACATGCGCATCGCCCGGGAGGAGATTTTCGGCCCGGTGTTGAGCGTGCTGACCTACCGCGACGAAGACGACGCGATCCGCATAGCCAACGACAGCGACTATGGTCTGGCCGGGTCGGTGTGGACCGCCGACGTCGCGCACGGCCTCGAGGTCGCCGCGGGTGTGCGCGCTGGCACTTACGGCATCAACATGTACACCCTCGACATCGGCAGCCCGTTCGGCGGTTTCAAGCAATCGGGCATCGGCCGCGAATTCGGGCCCGAGGGCCTGCACGAGTATGTCGAACTGCAATCGGTGATAAGCAAAGGCGCAATGCCGCCACTGCCTGGTTAGCGACTACAGCTGCCAACCCGGGTTGCGGCCAAGCCGGGCAAGGAGTTTCGATTGCGCGTCAGCGTGGTCAGCCACCGCGACGGGAACGTCGAACATCCCGGAAACGCTCAGCGCCTCAGGGTCGCTCGGCAACGCCGCGTAGAACAGCTCACACCACCGGGCGTCCAGCCGGTCATCGGCCCCCACCGCCCGGGCCAGGTCCCAGGTGTGCACCAACACGTCGCGGGTCAGGTTCGGCATCACCGCGCGCGCATCCAGTCGGGTCGCCGGATTGCCCTCTAATTCCGGGATGTCAACGACTCGGTCGAACAGGCGCCGACCGGGTTCGAACGCCTTCTCTAGCGCGCCGTAGGTCAGCTCCCACCGGATCTGCGAATCATCACGCGGACGGTCGGGCTTGAGCCCCAGCGGGCGCAGCAGCAGTACGTCGTGAAAACCGATGACGTGCTCCAGCACTCCCCTGGCATCCCACGCATCGCAGGGCGAGCGACGATCCCATTTTCCGTTCGCCGCGCGAACCGACTCGCCGAACCTTCGGCACACCGCCAGGTGTCGTTCGCCCAAGCCATCGGCCACTGCAATTACCCGGGTAGCTGCAGGGTGAGCTCGACCGGACAGCACAGCTCACCGCGTTGGTTGGTCACCTCGATCTGCACATCGAGCAGGTAGCGCGGCGGGTCGACGGTGCTGTCGCGGCGCGTGGCGACGACGCGTCCCCGGCCCACCATCGTGTCGCCGGCATAGATCGAGCCGACTAACCTCATCTTCCGCCGCACTACCCGGCTGTCCGGGCCGGCCCAATCGGTCGCGATGCGGTCGGCGAAACCGGCGAGGTGCATCGTGTTGACGAAAATCGTTGGATGGCCTTGGCTTTCGGCATAGGTGGGATCGAAGTGGCCCGGGAAGTAGTCCCACGTCGCTCCGGAGTTCATCACCACCCGCTGGTAGCTGATCTCATCGCGTACCTCGGGCAGATCACACGGAATATTGATCCGCTCCCAGTCCACGGTCATGACGGCGTATCGGGGGTGAAGCGAAACAGAGTGTTCCGGTTCGTGGCCACCACCGCACCGTCTTGGCGGGTGAAAGTGTCCAACGTCTCGACGAAATGGCCGACACCGAGCCGGGTTCGTTTCTCCGGTGACACCGACACCACTTCCTCGACGACACTCAGCCGGTCACCCTCGATGATGGGCAGCGGAAATTCGGCCTCGTTGGCCGCATTGATAAACGTGGTCCCGGGCAACGGCACCCGGATGGCGATGGCCGACACCGGCGGTTGCCCGGTCGGCTCCCAGGGCGGCGGCGTCAGCCACCCCATCAGCAGCGCCGGTGGCGCCAAGAGTCCTCCCCAGGTGCTCGTGGCGAATTCGACGTCCCAATACGACGGATTGCCGTCACGGACGGTCGCGGCGAACATCTGGATCCGGGCCGCACTGACCACTGTCCCCGCAGTTCTTGGCTCGGTTGCCACACCGACCATCCGCAGGGCCTCCTCATAGGTACCGAACGCCAACCGGTAGCTGATGGGTGTTGTCACCAAGGATGCCGCTTCCGTCACACCGTGAGCGAATGCCCGTTCGAGACCGAATCCCATTCGAGCTCGCGGGAAGCGAAGTACCAGCCGCCGCGTTCATAAATGAGTTGGTCCCGGTAGCTTCCGGTGGCGCGCAAGCTGGTCGTGCCATCCTCGCCGATGGCGAAAAGCAGTGCGACGCAGCGCTGTGTCGCGTTGATGCCGTCGACGGTGATTTCGTGATCGATGGTGACCAGCCTTCCCGCGCCGCCGTCGAAGGCAGCACCCAGATCGGTGAATTTCTCACCGTCGCGGGTGAAACGGGCGCCAGAGTGCCGAAATGTGGTAATCCAGCCGGTGCGGTCGCCGTCCGAATAGCATCGGTTGTGCCGTGCGGTCAGATTCAAGATGGCGTCGCGCCCCGCCGCACCGTCGAGTACGTACTGCTGTTGGTAGGTCATGGCCATCTGTTTTCTCCCTGTCTTACC
This sequence comes from Mycobacterium sp., assembly GCF_035623875.1. Lineage (GTDB taxonomy): Bacteria > Actinomycetota > Actinomycetes > Mycobacteriales > Mycobacteriaceae > Mycobacterium. Next base: position 39,594 of record NZ_DASPSP010000136.1, read on the forward strand.
GGCTGACGATGTATCCGTGACTTTCGCGGTCCCAGGCGCTGGGTCCGACACCTCGGCTGCGAAGAATATCCTTGCGGACCCGCCCGATGATGGTCTTCGGCAACTCGCCGACTACCTCTACGTATCGCGGCACGCAGAAGTACGGCATTCGGGCACTGCAGAAGTCCAGCAGGTCCGGGTAATCCAGCGCGGAGTCCGGTCGCACCGCGACGACCAGCAGGATGTCGTCCTCACCGAGGTCGCTGGGCACACCGACCGCCGCGGCTTCGAGCACCGCGGGATGACCCATCACCACGGTCTCGACCTCGACCGATGAGACGTTTTCGCCGCGACGGCGCAACGAATCCTTCAGCCGGTCCACATAAGTCAGATTCTGGTCGCTGTCCAGCACGCCGAGATCCCCGGTGCGAAACCACGGCGGGTGCGGGTCGACGCCACCTTCACCGTTCACGTAACCCTCGCTCATGACGTGCGGGTAGCGGGGCCGACAAGCGATCTCGCCCACCGATCCGTCCGGGACCGGCTCGCCGGCCGGGTCGACGATCCGCACGTCGAAACTGGGATTAGGCCGGCCCGACGTTCCGGGCACGCTTTCGTCGGCAACACCTTTGACCGCGATCGGAAAGGCCTCGGTCATGCCGTACATGGTGACGATTCGGCATCCGTAGCGCTTTTCGATATCGCGGTACACCGAAGCATCAATCGGCGCGGCGGAGATGAACCGCACCGGCAACTGCGCATCGCGTGGATCGGGCGGCTGCCGCAGGAGCATCGAGACCATTGCACCGGCACCGGCGAATCCGACAGCGCCGCACGCGCGCACCTCGTCCCAGACCGACCCGGGATGAAAAGCCGGCGCCAGTACCGTTGTCCCGCCGACGAGCATCGGCGCCAGCACTGACGGCGCAGCGCTGAGGTGAAACAGCGGCATCGCCGTCCACAGCACCTCGGCGGAACCGAACTCCCACGCCGACGCGACCGTCGCGGCCGTGGTGAACAGGTAATGCCAAGTGGTGGCAACCGCTTTCGACGCCCCGGTGGTGCCCGACGTGAAGAACAACGACCCGACATCCCCGCCGTTGCCGACGTACTCGCCCTCGGTGCCCATCGCTGCGCAATGGAGCACTTCGTCGAGCGGATCACCTTGGACCACAATGCTGCTCAACTCGGGCAATCGTTCAGCCACCTCAGCGACCCGGGATCGCCGTTCGGTGTCGGTGATGACCGCTTTCGCCCGCGACAATCGAAGCGCGTGCAGCAAGAAGTCGCCCTTGTTGGCGGCATTCACGGCTGCGGTCACCGCACCTATGCGCGCGGCGCCCAACCAGAAGTAGACCCATTCCGGACACGTCGCGGTGAACAACGCGACGCAGTCTGCCGGCCCGATACCCAAGTCCAGCAGAGCATTAGCCGCCGCGCAGGAGCGTCGCCGCATCTGTTCGAAAGTCACGTCGGTCCCGGCGATCGCCATCATCACGCGATCGGGGTACTGCTCGGCCCGCCGATCCAGCACAGCAGACACGGTGAAACTATCGACGCCGAAATCGGAGGGCCCGAGGGGCCCGCTCCGGTCAGCGCACATCAAGCCGGGGCGGCCGCCGGGTCCGGCTCGCCATTGGCGGTGTAGCCGAAGTCCTCAGGCGAGCGTTGTTCTCCCGGATAGAAGCGGTGCGCCCACCGCCGTAGCGCCGCATAGTCGTGCGCCTCCTCGGGAGCCAGATTCGGCTTTTCCAGATACTTCATGTTCTCCCACGTGAAGAAGTCCTGCTTGATGACCTCTTGCTGCAGCGCCAAAAATTTGGCGGCGCGACCGGTGGGTGCGTCGCCAGTGTCGCCCGGTTCGCGGATGGAAGCCTGGGTGTAGAAGTAGTCGGTGTAGTCCTCGTCGACCGGAGTCTGCCCGGTGACCTGGACGGTGGCGACCAGCTCGCTGGGGAACCGAACGATGCCCAACCCGAGCGAGTAGTTGTCGTAGATGATCTTCGCGTCGACCGGCCCGTTCGGGGTCAGCCAGGTCTGTGCTCGGCCGCCGCCGAAATGGGCGTTGACCGTGGCGTGCAGGTGATAGCCGGACACCTCGAACGAAGCAGTGGTAGCGGGGTTGGCGGCCTTGTGCACATATTGCACGTGATACGGGTCGGCGGCGTTTTCGATGATCATCTGCGCGTGCACCTTGACCCGGTTGACCATTCGGGTGTGTGGGTGCAGCGGGTAGTACTCGTTGGTCTCCAGCTCGGGCAGTACCGGCGGTTGCCAGTACGGCGCCCGGCCGTGCCGCTCGTGCCAGACCAGCATGAAGCCATACCACTCCGTGCTGTGGTAGGTGCGGACCCGGACGTTGTTTTTACAGCCGATCTTGCTGTACGGGATCAGCGCATTAGTTCCGTCACCGCGCCACCGCCAACCGTGCCAGGGGCAGACGATGTTCTCGCCCTCCACCGTGCCGCCGACACCCATGTTGGCGCCCAGGTGCTGGCAGTACGCGTCTAGCACGTTCAGCTGGCCGGATTCGGTGCGAAAAAGCACCAGCTCCTCGCCGAAGTAGTGCACACGCTTGACTTCGCCGGGCGCCAGGTCCGAGGCAAAGCCGACGATGAACCATCCAGTCGGAAATCGGTACCGCGACAGGCTGATGCCGCTCGCCCCGAACTCGCGTTCGGACGGATCGATGGAGGAGTCCGAAACCGTGTCCGTCACTGTCTGCTCCTTTTGCGTCCATCTCCCGCGCCAGCCAAGTGGCACATGGCCGCGCTTTATGCTCGCCGCGCGTGGACGACTTCTTCTATTTTTACTATTTTAAGCATTGAACGTCAACGCGGGTCGTTGGTGGCAGTAGGGTTGGGTCAGCTAGCGGCGCCCTGCGCGGTATTGGCGTCCGAGTGAATCGAGGTTGCGGATGACGGCTGTGGCGGTCGATCTGTCCGATTTCGCATTGTGGCGCAACGGCTTTCCTGATGAGGTGTTCGCCGAGCTACGCCGCAACAAGCCGCTGTTCCGCCACGGCTTGACGCCGGGCGTGGCCAAAACCGTCAAACGGGATTTCTGGATGGCCACCAAACATCGGCATGCCGTGCGCCTGCACCGAGATGCCGATTCGTTCACCGCCGCCGATGGCCCACTGATCCAGCCGGCCGATCTCTTCGCCTCCTACCCGACCATCATCAACATGGATCCGCCGGGGCTCAACAAACGTCGCAAGCTCATTTCGAACGCTTTCAACCCGCGAGCGATCGCCAAACTGGAGGACGGCATCCGAGCCCGCGCGGCGCGGATGATCGACGATCTCCTCGCCAAGCGGGACGGCGACTGGATCGATGATGTCGCCGACGCGCTGCCGATGACCGTCATCGGCGACATCATCGGCATACCGGACGAGGATCGGCCGCGAGTCTTCGATTGCCTCGACCGCATCCTGAAGTCGCAAGCGCGCGGGTCGCAGGAGAACCGAAAGCCGGACGTCGATCTCTTCGCCTGGATCTTCAGCTACGCGATGGAGCTCACTGCGGAAAAGCGGCGGAATCCGACCGACGACATCTGGAGCACGTTGGCATCCGCGGTGATCACCGGCGACGACGGCGAGCAGTTCAGTCTGCCCGCCAACGAGTTGGAGTTCTTCTTCTTCGTACTGGCGTTCGCGGGCAGCGACACCACCAAGAACGCGCTGGCGATCGGGCTGCAGGCGTTCGTCGCCAATCCCGACCAGATCGAGCGGTATCGCGAAGAAGAATCACTGCGGTCGAGCGCCGTCGAGGAGGTGCTCCGCTGGGCGTCACCGGTGGCGTACTGGACACGCACCGCCAAGGTCGACGTCGAGATGGATGGCCTGCACATCCCCAAAGGCGATCGGGTGGTCTCGATGCTGCGGTCGGCGAACCGCGACGAGGAGGTCTTCGAGGCGCCGTTCACCTTCGACATCGCTCGCCAGCCGAATCCGCATGTGGCGTTCGGCGGCGGAGGCCCGCATCATTGCCTGGGCGCCATGCTGGCGCGCGCCGAGCTTCGCGCAGTGTTTGACGAGCTGCTGTTGCGCAGTGACGGCATCACGCTCGGCCCGGCCCGGGCGGCTTACCCGAATTTGACGACGAACATGTCGATCTACGACGAGATGGCGATCTCGCTGAGGGAGCGGTAAGCCCTAGTTCAGTCGACGATTCGCAACGCGGCCTTGGGGCACTGGTCGACTGCGGCGCGCACGTCTATCTCCAAATGCTCCGGAACTTCACCCTCCGCAACGTGCACGACGTCGGAGTGCCCGATCTCGAATATGTCCGGCGCCAACGATTCGCAGAAACCGTTTGCCTCACATAACGTCTCGTCGACAATCACTCGCATCGAAAACCTCCTCCTTTCGCCCGGCTCGCCCCCGCAAGCGGGGGGACCCCCACCGCGGGCCGATATTGCCACCAGGCGCAGTTCGTTACATACCCTTGGGCCGGGTGCCGATCACCCCGGCAGACGCCAACCGTGCGAGGTCTTGATCGGTGAGCCCGCAAAGATCGCGCAGTACTTCTTCATTGTGCTCGCCGAGGGTCGGCGGCGGACGCATCAGCCAGTTCCGCCGTCCGTCGAGCGGGGCGAACGGCGGCCGGGGATAGCGGCCGGGGCCGGTGCGCGGATGGTCGAGCGGCTCGAGGAACCCGCGGTCGTTGAGTTGCGGATTCTCGGTCACCAGCGACGGCGACACCACCGGTGCGGCGGGAATGCCCGCGCCGGCAAGGTTTTCCACTGCGCTTCGCAGATCCTGGCCGAGGAACCAGTCCTGAAGTCGACGGTCGATATCGTCGGCCCCTTCCCGCCGTCCGGCGACAGTGGCGAAACGGTGGTCCTCGGCCCACGACGGCCGGCCCATCAGGTCAACCAATGCACGCCATTGGTCGTCGGTACGCACCGTGACGGCGATCCAATCGTCGTCGCCCGCGCAGCGGTAGAGATTCTGGACGGCCCAGCCATGACCGCGGTTGCCCCGGCGGCTCAGCGTGATCCCGAATACCTCGGCCTCCATCGGCTGAATTGCTGTGGCGTTCATGACTGTTTCGATCATCGGCAGCTCGACGAGCTGGCCGTCTCCGGTGCGCTCGGCGAAGTTCAGCGCAGCCAGCACGGCGAACGCGGCGTGGACGCCGGCCAGCGGATCGCAGGCTCCCCTGGGCGGGACCGGCGGACCGTCGGGCAATCCGGTCACCCAGGCCAGCCCGGCGATCTGCTCCATGGTGGGCGCGAAACCGACCCGGTCGCGCCACGGACCGTCTAGCCCGAACGCTGGCATCCGGGCCATGACCAGCCGCGGGTTGACCGCCAGCAAGGCGTCCGCGGTGAGCCCGAAGTGGTCCATCACCCGCGCGGAGAAATTCTCGATCACCACGTCGGCGTCGGCGACCAAGCCGGTGAACAGCCGACGGCCTTCGTCGGACCCCAAATCCAAAGTTACCGACCGCTTGTTGGTGTTCATGGCGTGGAACACCCAGCCATATTCCCACCAGTCGTCGACGTCCTTGCGCATCCCGCCCGAGTACCGGATGCCGTCGGGACGCTGGATCGACTCCACCTTGACGACGTCGGCGCCGAACGCCGCGAGCAGATGAGTCGCGGCGGGCCCAGCCCAAAACGCGGTCAGGTCGATGACGCGAAGGCCCTCGAGCGGCAGCCGAGGCTCTGCCGGCCGCACGTCGTGCTCACGCTTGGGCCAGGGCCTGGTGTTGTTGGCCTCGCCAAGCGACGGCGCGCTGCGCAGCAGGGCGGGCCCACAGCGTGACATCAACCAGGGGGTGCGGGGCTGGTGAAAGCCCGCCGGGTTGCGCACGAACACTCCGCGTTCGGTCGCATAGGCGGTGTCGCGGATCGTGGCGCCGTTACCCAATCCCGCGATCGGCAGGCGGAACAGTTGCCCGAGTTCGACGACTTCCTCGACGGTGCGTTCGGCCAGCCAGGGACGAATCCGATCGCGGATGAAGTCGCGGTACTCCCATCGGCCGATTTGAAAACTGAGCTGAGGAATCTCGGTCAGCTCTGGGCAGTCGACCATCGCCGCGAAGTCGAGCCACTGCTGGCCGGTGACCATGGTGATCCCGATGTAGCCGTCCTTGGCCGGCTCGATCGACGGCACTTCGACCGTGCGGGATACCGGCGGCACTTGTAACAGCTGCGAGTGCAGCCATTCGCCACTTTGCATCAGCGTGATCGCTTCCAGCATGGACAAATCCAGATGCTCGCCGGGACCGCCGCGCTCGACGCGGCGGCGCAGCGCGAGCGCGCCGAATGCGGCGGACACCCCGCCCATGTACTCCCCGAGGTCACCGCCGATCGCGATCGGTGGTCCGGCCGGATCGCCGCGGAAACCGGTCAAGCCCGACCAGGCCTGCAGCGTGAATTCGCTGGCGGCACGGTCGGCGTAGGGACCGGTCCAGCCGAAGTCGGAGATCGTGACGACGACTGCCTGCGGGTTATCCGCCAGCAACCGCTGCGGATCGATGCCCAACGCGGACGCCTGTGCCCGGGTCGCGCTGACCACGACGATATCGGCGCCGGCAAGCTGATCGTGGAAACCCTCGTCGGAGCGCGGGCCCGCAGCAGGCCAGGTCAGGCTGCGCTTGCCGGCATTGAGGTAGCCGAACAGGGGTGAGTCCGTCTGGTCCGGCGTCGGCGAGCAGCTGGCACTGAACCGCCGCAACGGATCCCCTTGTGGCGGTTCGATTTTCCTGACCTCGGCACCGGCGTCGACCAACAGCTTTCCGCAGTAACTGCCGGCGATCCGGTCACTGATCTCGACAACACGGACGTCGTCCAGCGGTGTCGGTCGGCTGTCATGCTCGCTGCTCAACCTGCATCCGTCTACATCGTCGGGTTGTTGTCTATGCCATCTTAGTAACTTTGCCGATCATCGGTTCGATCAAGTTGAACCGGCCGCTTGACCAGCGCGGCTATTATGCCATTACTGCTAAGATTGCAGTCAATGGAGTTCGCGGGTGCAGCGGCCGTGGCTCTGTCCGGTCGTTTCGCTGCTGGAATCGTATGACTGCGCTGGGAATTGGCCCCGAGGCCCGACGTCGCTTGTCGGCGCCCCGGATCGCCGAGATCGTCGCCGACGAGTTGCGGCGCCAGATCATCGACGGCGAATTGGCCGACGGCGATTTGCTGCCGCGCCAGGAAGTGCTCGTCGAGCAGTTCAACGTCAGCCTTGTCTCGCTGCGAGAGGCGCTGCGGATCCTGGAGACCGAAGGGCTGGTATCGGTTCGGCGCGGCAACCGGGGCGGTGCGGTTGTGCACGCTCCGGCGAAGACCAGCGCCGCCTACATGTTGGGTCTGCTGTTGCAGAGCGAGTCGGTTGTGGTTGCCGATCTGGGGACGGCGATATTGGAGCTGGAGCCCGCCTGCGCGGCATTGGCCGCCCAACGGCCGGACCGCTCCGACACCATCGTGCCCGAGCTCAAAGAGATCAACGATGCGATGGCCGCGCATCTGGAGGACGGACCCGAATTCACCGAAATCGGCCGTAAATTCCACGATTCCGTCGTGCGTGGCTGCGGAAACCGCACCATCATCGCGGTGGTCGGCACGCTGGAAACGTTATGGACCAGTCACGAACAGCACTGGGCCGACGAGAGCGCGGCTAAGGGCACCTACCCGTCGTTGGCTAAGCGTCGCGCCGTGCTCAACACCCACGTCAAGCTGGCCGAAATGATCGAGGCCGGTGACGTCGACCGGGCGCGCCGCATCGCTGCCCGGCACCTTTCCGACACCCAGAGTCACGTGTTGGCCGCGGGCCCCGACCAACGGATCTACGCGTTGTCGCCGCAGGCGCTGTCCCGCCCGCGGGACAACCGCCATCTGTAGATCGCAGCAAGCGTGAGAACCGCACTGGTCACCGGTGGCAGCGGCGGGATCGGCAAGGCCTGCGCGCGCAAACTGTGCGAACTGGGTTACGACGTTGTCTTGTCGGCGCGCCGGGAGGGCCCGCTGCGCACCGCCGCCGACGAGATCGGAGCCCGGTATATCGTGGCCGACGCCGCTGACGCGAAAGGCTTCGCGCAAGCGATCAGCTCCTTGGAGACAATCGATTTGGTTGTGCACGCCGCCGGAACGCTGGGCGGAACCTACGCCCGCAAGCAAACATTCGAGCAATGGCAGGCGATCATCTCGGCGAACCTGGATTCCTGCTTCGTGGTGACCGCGGCGGTGCTGCCACGGATGCGTGCCGGCTCCCGGCTGGTGTTCATCTCGTCCTCCGCGGCGCACGAGCCGATGATGGCGCGGACGGCCTACTCGGCGTCCAAGGCGGGGATGAACGCCTTCGCCCGCGCGCTGGCTCTCGAGGTCGACCGCGACGGCATCGCCGTGCACATCGTGACGCCGGGACCCGTGGAAACCGAGATGCTGCAAGATGTTCCGTTCGAGATGTACGCGATCCAGGTGTCCGATGTCGCTGAGACCGTCGCCTGGCTCGACACCGTGGACCCGTCCGTGGACCTACCGGAGATCCGGCTGAACGCGGTCCGGCGCGGGCCCTTCGCCCGTGAACCCGTCGTGCCCACCGAGGTCCGTCGGCGGGCCGCACAGCAGCAATGACCGAGCGCGCTATCCGGGGAAGGCTTTGATCACCGTTTCACCGAACTCGTGTAGCGATTCCGGGGCGGCGAAATCGGCGAACCAGACATAGAACCGCTCGACGCCCTGGGCGGACAGGCCGGCGAAATGTCCGGACAATTCGTCGGCATCACCACATACCAGGCCGGAACCGAGGTTTCCGAACCGCCGGGTGCTCAGCTCCCGCACAGCCTTGGGGTCGCTGTCCCGGCGAACGAAGCCCACCATCTGCTGAACCGATACCCGGGCGGACCCGGTGGCCGGCGCCAGACTTGCCAACCGATCGAGATGATTGGCCGGTATGTTCCACCAATCCGCGTATCTGCGAACGAGTTCCATCATCCGACGCCCGGTTCCCCCGAGGACCAGCGGTATCGGATGCTCGGGAGGTGGCGATTGTCTGCGTTCCAGGGCCTCGTCACGCCCCCAGTACTGCATGATCAAGCCCAGATGGCGTTCGAGCTGCGCGATCCGGGCCACCGGATCTTGTTGGCCAACATCAAATCTGGCGAACTCAGCGGGCCACGAGCCAGAGCCGAGGCCGAGCTCGAACCGGCCGTCTGAGGCCTCCGACAAGGTGACAGCCTGTTTGGCCAGCACCGCCGGATGGCGGAATGCATCACAGAGCACCAAATGACCAATACGCAACCGCTCGGTCTTAGCAGCCACCCAGGTGGCGACCCCCATTGCCTCCCAGATCTTTTCGTCGCGCAGTCCGGGCGCCTCGAGGTGGTCGACGAACGCCACCCCGTTGAACCCACTGGCCTCAGCGTGGCGCGATCGCTGAACGATGTCGGCGACCGGCACTCTCACTTGCGGCAGGAACAAGTACCACTCGGCCATAGCTGACCACCATACGGAGCCGCCCAGCACACCGCGGCAGCGATTGACGTCTGTCGCGCTAGTTTACTATTTTTATTATGTTAGGGGCCTTATGGACGTCGGACTGAATTCCGGTCAGCTGGCGCTGCGTGACAGCGTGCGCGACGTCTTGCGCACCGAGTGCCCGCCCGGGGTCGCCCGGCAGGCGATGACGGATCCGGAACGCTGGCGCACCGTGTGGAAGACGGTCGTCGACCTCGGTTGGACCGAACTCGCCGTGCCCGCCGATGGCGGTGACGGCGCCTTCGGCCGCCTCGATCTCGCTGTCGTTCTCGAGGAATGCGGTTCGGCCATCGCCCCTATCCCATTACTGTCCAGCATCGGTCTGGCCGCCGGTGTCTTGCGTGTCGCCGGCCCCGCGGTCGACGAGGTGCTGGAGACCATCGGCGGTGGTGTGGTGGCCGCGCTGGCTGCTCACCCACCCGGGTGTCGGCTGCCGGGTGTGCCGATGACCCTGCAGAGCGGACGTCTGCGCGGGCGTGCGGTCGCGGTGGCCGGCCTGCCCCGGGCGGAGCTGATCGTCACCTTGGCCTCGTCAGCTGACGGGCCGGTCGCCGCAGTCGTTCGCGTCGGCGACGGCGTGGCCATGAAAGCCGTGGAGTGCACCGATCCGGCGCAGCCGGTCGCTGACGTCGAGATCGACGCGGAAGCCGTCGTCACCGCGCCGGTCGATGTGGAATCGGCGCTGGCCACACCGTTGGTCGCCGCGGCGGCCGATCTGGTCGGCGTGGCCGACGCCGCGCTGGCGCGCGCGATAGAACATGCGAAATCACGGCAGCAATTCGGCAAGCCGATCGGCGCGTTCCAGGGAATCAAGCACGCGTTGGCCGACAAGTATGTCGCCTTAGAGCGCGCCCGCAGTCTCACCTATGCGGCAGCAGCGCGCCTCGACGATCCCGCGACGTCACCCTCGGCCGGCTGGACCGCCGCGGCGCTGGCCAAGGCGGCGGCAGCGGAGGCCGCGGTCGGCTGCGCGCGCACCGGCGTTCAGGTCCACGGCGCGTTGGGGCAGACGTGGGAGCACGACATGCACTTGTATCTGCGGCACGCGTGGCAAGGTGCCGCGACGCTAGGAGACAGTCGCGCGCTCTACTACGCAGTGGGACGCCGCATCGCCGGAGGTGCCGCATGACGGCTTCGGTGCGTGAAGTGGTCGCCGAGTATGCGGCTTGGTTGACGGACTTTCTGCCCGACGACTACTACGACCGCTACCGCGAGTATCGCTGGGACCTCGATCTTCGGCGCGATCATCAACGCGCGGCGTTCGAGGCCGGGTGGTTGCAGCCGACCTGGCCGCGCGAACACGGGGGTCGATCGTTGGGCTTGGCCGACGCGATGGAGATCCGGCTGGAAGCCGCCACGCGATCGGCGCCGAAGCTGCCCAACATCGCCGGCCCCAATGTTGCTGCGCCGGGGATTCGCCAGTTCGGCACCCCGGAGCAGATCGAACGTCTGCTCGTCCCGCTGCTGCGCGGCGACGAGTGGTGGGCGCTTGGCATGTCGGAGCCGGAAGCCGGATCCGATTTCGCCGGCCTGCGCACCCGCGCCGTGCGTGACGGCCCAGACGGCAAAGTATTCCGGGTCAAGGGCAGGAAGATCTGGACCACCCAGGCGCACCTGTCCCGGTGGTGCACGCTGTATGCCCGCACCGACCCGGACGCACCCAAACACCGCGGCATCTCCTGCCTCATCCTCGATCTCGAATCCCCCGGGGTGACGATCGAGCCGATTCGGATGGCATCGATCTCCGATGAGACGTTCTGCGAAGTCATTCTCGACGATGTCGAGGTGCCGGTGGCTAACCTGTTGGGACCCTACAACGGCGGATGGCAAGTCGCATTGTCGTCGCTGAACCATGAGCGCCAGATGATTTGGATCATGAACTGGGTTGAGATCAAGCGTGGACTCGATTCGGTTCGGGGATCCGAGACCGCGCACGACGACTACGCCTCGGGTGAGGTCTTCACCGAGCTCGGCTCACTGCTCGCCGACGCCGAAGCGTTGCGGGCCACTGGGTACCGCTCGCTGTACAACGAACTCGCCGGCCGGCCAAGCCCAGAAGCCGACATCCTGAAACTCCTCGGTTCGGTTACCCTGCAGCGGGTTTGGGAACTCGCCGCCGCTGCGGCCGGGCCACGTTCGATCAACGATGAAGACTTGCTCTTCGAACGTCAGGACGCGTTGGCGGCGACTATCTACGGCGGGACATCCGAGATCCAACGCAACATCATCGCCGAGCGGCTGCTCGGACTGCCGAAGGGATGACGATGGATTACGACCTCGGTGCCGACGCCGTCGATCTCAGAAAGCGTTTGCGGGACTTAATTTCCGCGCATATACCGGAAGGTTTCTTGGGCGCCTGCACCGACGACCCGAGAGACCTCGCCACCACCGAGTCGTTTTGCAAGCTGCTGGCCTCCGACGGGCTGCTGGCGCTGGCCTGGCCGAAAGAGCATGGCGGCGGCGGAGGTTCGGTATGGCAGCAGACCGTACTCCGCGAGGAGATGTGGGCCCATCATGAACCGCGCGGAGCGCAGTACATGGGCATCAACTGGGTCGGACCCGCCCTGATGCGCTACGGGACCCCTGAGCAGAAGGCCCGACACCTATCCGCCATCGCGAGCGGAGAAGTCATCTGGTGTCAGGGATTTTCCGAGCCGGAAGCTGGAACCGATCTCGCGTCGCTGCGCACCCGCGCGGTTCCCGACGGCGACGGTTGGCGCGTCACCGGCCAGAAGGTCTGGACGTCTTATGCGCAGATGGCGTCCTGGTGCGTGCTGGCGGCGTGCACCGATCCGACCGCACCGAAACCTAAGCGGCTCAGCCTGTTTCTCGTTCCCATGGACCGGCCCGGTATCACTGTGCGGCCGATCCGCTCGATGCTTGGACCGCACCACCTCAACGAGGTGTTCCTCGACGGTGTTGAGGTGTTCGCCGACGAGGTCCTCGGCGAGGTCGGTGACGGCTGGCGGGTGATGCGTGAGGCGCTGGCCTTCGAACGGGTCGGGATCGCCCGGTACGCGCGGTGTGAGTCGCTGCTGGACCGGATGCAATCCGAACTCGGTGACGACTGGGACCGATTGCCCGAGTCGATCCGGTCCCGATGGGTGCGGGCATTGATCGACCTGCGGGTCGCTCGGCTGCTGGCCTACCGCGCAGTGTCGCTGCAGGACGACCCGTCGGCGGGCCCGGCAGCCAGTGCCGCCCGCATCGCGACCACCACCTGCGATCAGCAGGTCGCCGAGTTGCTGTTCGACGTGCTCGGCCCCTCTGCGCTGGACAGCGGCACCTCCGCCCGATTGCACGGGGCGGTCGAAGACCACTGGCGTTACGCCCAGGCAGCCACCGTGGCGTCGGGAACGATCGAAGTACAGCGGATGCTGGTGGCGCGCGAGACATTGGGGGATCACGGGTGAACACCGCTCTGCCAGAAGATATCACCGAGTTCGGCGCTGTCGCCGCCAAACGCTTCGTCCGGTTCGGCGGCCCGCAGGCGGCGCTGCGGGCCGAGACCGAGGACCACCTCCGGCTCGATGCCCGGTCCGCGCTGGCCGACCTGGGCGCATTCGACCTCGACGTCAGATCCGGTGGCGACGATCTGCTGGCGGCCGCTGTGCTCTGCCAGGCGGCCGGCGCAGCGGCCCTGCCCTACCCGCTAGTCGAGGAGCTGCTGGCGATCGACGGTGCTCGGCTCGCCCTGGTGAATCCCGAAGCGCCGCGCATCGACCACGGCGACCTGGCCGGCGACTGGATCGCCGCTGACCTCGACGGCACGCGGTACCACGTGCGACCGTCGTCGCGAACCAGCGCCAAGCTGGGGCCGTTTCTGGTCCCGGCCACCTTGACTGAGCCCGACGGCACGGTGCCGGGAGCCGACGTCGATATGCACCTGACGCTGGGATCCTGGCGGGTTCTGGGTGCCGTGCAGCAGGCGTTGGAGATCACCCGCCAGCACGTCACCGCGCGAATGCAGTTCGGCAAGCCGCTGGCGGAATTTCAAGCCGTCCGGTTCACCATCGCCGACGCGTCGGTCGCCGTGCGCGGGCTTTACGAACTCGCCAAGTACACCATCAGCCGAATGGGATCGACTGCGGCCCACGTGCGTTCGGCAGACGCGCTGGTATTCCGGCTCAAGGCCACCGATACCGCGCGCCAGGTGCTGCGCACCGCGCACCAGTTGCTCGGCGCGCTGGGCTTCTGCGACGAGTCCGACGTCAGCGTCCTGGACAGGCACACCCAGCCGCTGATCCGGCTGCCGGTCAGCAGCGAAGTGCTTGCGCTTCGCCTGATGCCCGGTGTTCGCGGTGGCCAACTGGAGACATTGTTCTCTGAGCCGGTATCCGCATGACCACGGAACCAGCAGCTTCTGAAGTGATTTCCACTCCGCCAGACGAAGGAATTCCGTTCGGGACCAAACTGCAGCAGCTCGCCGGACAACGTGGTGACGACACGGCCGTTACCGTTATCGCCCGCGACGGCACCGCGCGCTCGATGACCTTCGCCGAAGTAGATGGCCGGGCCAACCAATGGGGGCGCGCGCTGGCCGCGGCCGGTGCTGAAACCGGTTCGCTTGTCGCGCTTGCGATTCCCAATTCCGAGCAGCTGGTGTTAGCCGCGCTCGGCTGCTGGAAGATCGGCGCTGTTCCCGTTCCGATGCGCTGGGACCTGCCGGATTGGGAGCGCACCCGGGTGCTGGAGGTGATCGACCCGGCCGTCGTCGTCGACGAACAACACCGGGACGTGCTGGCATCGCGTGCCGCCGAGCAGTCCGACGAGCCGCTTCCGGCCGTGGTGTCCCCCCACGCGAACGGGATATGCAGCAGCGGTTCCACCGGCCTGCCCAAAGTGATTCTCACTCTGGCGCAGGGGCTCTGGACGCCTGAGTCATCCTTCCCGTTCTTAGCCGCCTGGGAGCCGACAGCCCAGCCGCAGACCATCCTCGTGCCCGGTCCGATGTATCACACCAACGGATTCTCACCGCTCACCTACCTGTTGGGGGGTGACCAATTGGTGGTGCTGGAAAAGTTCGACGCGGCAACCGTTGTCGACGCGATCGAACGGTATCGCATCACCAACTTCACCGCCACGCCGACAATGCTCGCTCGCATCGCAGCTCTTCCCGATGTACGCCAACGAGATCTCTCCAGCGTCGCCTGGATCTTGCAGGGCGCTGCAGTGATGCCGCACGCGCTGCTGCACACCTGGTTCGATCTGCTCAGCCCGGAGCAAGTCGTGATGGCGTACGGGATGACAGAAGGCCTGGGAATCACCGCATTGCGTGGCGACGAGTGGCTGGCGCATCCGGGCAGCGTCGGCCGCGGCTTCCGGGACACCGAGGTGCAGATCCTGGATCCACAGGGCCGGCCGGTGGCAACCGGCGAGCTCGGCGAGGTCTACTTGCGCTCGCCGATGAGCGCCGGGTATCGATATCTTGGTGGGGCGCCGTTGTTGCCGTCAACGCCCGACGGGTTTCGGACCGCCGGTGACATCGGACACCTGGACGCCGACGGCTACCTCTACATCGCCGACCGCCGTAGCGACGTGATCATCACCGGGGGCGCGAATGTCTTTCCGGCGGAGGTGGAATGCGCGCTGGCCGAACACGACGAGATCGTCGACGTCGTCGTCATCGGACTCGCCGATCCGGAGTGGGGGCGCCGGGTGCACGCTGTGGTCCAGCTCGCCGACGTCGAGACGGCGTTGACCGAGCAGCAGGTCATCGCCTACGCGAAGACCCGACTGGCCGCCTACAAGGTTCCCAAGACCGTCGAGTTCGTCGATGAGATTCCGCGCACGGCCGCGACCAAGGTCAACCGGGCAGCGATGATCGAGGCCCGGGGGGGATAACGCGGCACCTATACCTCAAATGTCTGTGCCGCCTGCAACACTTGGTGAAGACCTTCTGGGGATGGCGGGATCAACAGCTGCCCGACGGCACCGTGATTCTGACCTCGCCGTCGGCAGACCTATGTCACCACATCGGGCAGCGCGCTGCTGTTTCCCAACCTGTGCCTGCCCACGGGTGAATTACCCT
>NZ_DASPSP010000137.1:0-2876 GCF_035623875.1 Mycobacterium sp.
CCTGACCGGCGCGCGCCACTTCGCGCACTGACCAAGGGGCGCCGAAGGCCGCGAAGGTTAAGCGCTGGCCTCGTCGCGGGCGGTCGTCACGTGGCGGATGAACGCGGCCGATGAGCGTAGGTACGGCCAGCACCGGGCGAATGAAGATCGCCGACAGCAGGGCCAGCAAGCTGGACTGCCATGAGGCAGGCCCGAAGTGTGCCGTCGCAGGACGATCCGGCCAGTGGGGGGGAGTTCACGGTACTGAGGGTATCGGGTAGTTGGCCGTCGTCGGCTGTGAGCTTCGCGGCGAGGCGCCGGGATAGTTGCGTGGGCCACTGGATGGCGCGCGCCTGAACGTCGGCCGACCGTTGAGCGAAGCATCACCATTTGCTGGGGTGGGTCATGACGATTTTGCGTCCAACAAGATCGGATGGGCATAGCATCGCGAATAGGGCGCGTCGACCCCGGCGAGTCTCAATCCAATTCGAAAGGTATTCGAGAGGAAGAAATGCGCGCGATAACGAAAAGAACAGCGACGTTCTCGGTCGGAATTGCAGCGTTCGCGCTGATCGGCGTGGGCTGCCACCACGCGACTAACGCCGGGCAAGCCGCCAGTTCTGCGGCTTCCTCCGCGTCATCCGCGGTGTCATCGGCTATCGCGGAGCCGTCAACGAGCGCGGCGGCGGCACCGACCTCGACCCAGATTGCCGGAAAGAACGGCACGGAGTACACGGTGGAGGGACCCATCTTGGCGAAGTGGGACACGCTCACCGACGAGCAAAAGAAGGACTTGGGCGCCCCGTACGACAACCAGAAACCCACCTTGGACAACAGTGGCGTCTACCAGCAGTTCGATGATGGCGTCCTGATCTATCGGAATGGCGGCCCGGTCTACTTCGTGTGGGGCAAGATCCGCGACACGTGGAATGACAACCAGGCTTCGCAGGGCAAGCTGGGTTACCCGACCTCGGACGAGACGAAGGAACCCGACGGCACCTACAAGTCGACGTTCGAGCACGGCACCGTCACCTGGAAGGAAGGCGACGAGAAGGCCACCGCCACTTTGAGCTAGTCGGTCCTCACGTTCACCTCGGAAGGTCGGGCAATCCACGCGGGTCGCCCGACCTTTCCTGGTTCGAAGGTGACGGGGAGCGATGCCGTATTTGCGTGACCGTCGTAGCGTGGAGTGGTGACCGCACCGAACCACTTGCCCCGCACCGTCGGCGAACTGCGTGCCGCCGGGCACCGTGAACGGGGAGTCAAACAGGAAATCCGGGAAAACCTGCTGACCGGGCTGGCCGAAGGTGACGAGATCTGGCCGGGAATCCTGGGCTTCGACGACACGGTGTTGCCGCAACTGGAGCGGGCGCTGATCGCCGGCCACGACTTTGTGTTGCTCGGTGAGCGCGGTCAGGGCAAGACTCGGTTACTGCGGGCACTGGTCGGCCTGCTCGACGAGTGGACGCCGGTGATCGGCGGCGCCGAACTCGGCGAGCATCCCTACTCGCCGATCACCCCCGAGTCGATCCGGCGGGCCGCGACGCTCGGTGATGGTCTGCCGGTGGAGTGGAAGCACCGCAGCGAGCGCTACACCGAGAAGCTGGCCACCCCGGACACCAGCGTCGCCGACCTGGTGGGCGACATCGACCCGATCAAGGTCGCCGAGGGCCGCAGCCTGGGAGACCCCGACACTATTGCCTACGGCCTGATCCCGCGTGCGCACCGCGGCATCGTCGCGGTCAACGAATTGCCCGACCTGGCCGAGCGCATCCAGGTGTCGATGCTCAACGTGATGGAGGAGCGCGACATCCAGGTGCGCGGCTACACCCTGCGGTTGCCGCTGGACGTGTTGGTGGTCGCCAGCGCCAACCCCGAGGACTACACCAACCGGGGTCGCATCATCACGCCGCTCAAAGACCGGTTTGGCGCCGAGATCCGGACGCACTACCCGCTGGAACTCGACGCCGAGGTGGGGGTGATCCTCCAAGAGGCGCACCTGAACGCCCAGGTGCCCGACCATCTGATCCAGGTGATCGCCCGGTTCGCCCGCGCCCTGCGGGAGTCCAATTCGGTCGATCAGCGCTCCGGGGTATCGGCGCGGTTTGCGATCGCGGCGGCCGAGACCGTTGCGGCCGCCGCACGGCATCGCGGCGCGGTGCTGGGCGAGACCGACCCGGTGGCCCGGGTGGTCGACCTGGGCACCGTGATCGACGTGCTGCGTGGCAAGTTGGAGTTCGAGTCCGGGGAGGAAGGACGCGAGGAGGCCGTGCTCGAACACCTGTTGCGCCGCGCCACCGCCGACACCGCATCCAGGGCGCTCGGTGGCCTCGACGTCGGGCCGCTGGTGGCCGCAGTCGAGGGTGGCTCCGCGGTGACGACGGGTGAGCGGGTCTCGGCGAAGGATGTGCTGGCGGCGCTGCCGGATCTGCCTGTCGTCGAGGCGGTCGCCAGGCGGCTGGGCGCGGAGTCCGAGGGTGAGCGCGCCGCCGCGCTGGAATTGGCGTTGGAGGCCCTGTATTTGGCTAAGCGCATTGACAAGGTGTCCGGAGAAGGCGAAACCGTCTATGGCTAAAGGGCATTCGTCTAGGTACTCGGCGTATACCGGCGGGCCAGACCCGCTGGCCCCGCCGGTGGATCTGCGCGAGGCGCTCGAGCAGATCGGGCAGGACGTCATGGCGGGCACCTCGCCGCGCCGGGCGCTGTCCGAGCTGCTGCGCCGGGGCACCAAGAACATGCCCGGAGCCGACCGGCTGGCCGCAGAGGCCAATCTGCGGCGACGAGAGCTGTTGCGCCGCAATAACTTAGATGGGACCTTGCAAGAGATCAAAAAACTCCTCGACGAGGCGGTGCTGGCCGAGCGCAAGGCACTTGCCCGCGCGCTGGACGACGACGCG
>NZ_DASPSP010000138.1:0-3338 GCF_035623875.1 Mycobacterium sp.
GCCCTTCAAGTGCACATCCAACAGGGGCTCGAGCAGATCGGCGGTGAGGTCCTCGAACGGCGCGTCGCAGACGATGCCAGCATTGTTGATCACGATGTCCACTCGGCCCCAGGTGCGCAGCGCGGTGTCGATGATCGCCTGTCCGCCTTGTGGGCTGCTCACGCTGTTGGTGTCGGCGACGGCCTCACCGCCCTGCCGGCATATCTCCTCCGCGGCGGCGTTCGCAGCGCTGCTGTCCGAGCCCGTTCCGGTCACCGAACCGCCGGTGTCGTTGGCGACGACGCGCGCGCCGCGCGATGCCAGCAGCAGCGCGTACTGCCTGCCTAAGCCACCACCGGCACCGGTGACCACCGCAACCTGCTCGTCGAACCGCATGTCGTCGAGACTCACCATCTGACCGGCAGTTCTTTCATGCCGTAAATGTCAGCGTCTTTGAACTTCAGCTCATCCGGCGCTACCGCCAATTGCAGCCCGGGTAGCCGGCGTGCCAACGTGGCGAACGCGACTTGCATTTCGACTCGGGCCAAGTTGGCTCCGATGCATTGGTGTACGCCGTAGCCGAAACCCACGTGCCCACGGGTGTTTCGCTCGATGTCGAAAGTCTCCGGGTTCTCGGCGAATTCGCTGTCCCAGTTTCCGGCGGGCAGGTTCATCAACAGCTTGTCCCCGGCGCGGATCAACTGACCGCCGAGGGTGAGATCTTCGGTCGCCACCCGATCCACCTGGCCGTGCACGATGGTGAGATAACGCATGAGCTCCTCGACGATGTTTGCGATGACCGCGTGATCGTCGGTCTGGCCCAGTCGCGTGAAGATGTCGGGATGCTCAAGCAGCGCAACGGTTCCCAACGAAATCATGTTGGCCGTCGTCTCGTGGCCGGCGACCAGCATGGTCATCCCCGACAGGGCCGCGGTTTCGCGGTTGAGCTGGCCGGTCGCCACCTGCTCGGTGACCAGTCGGCTGATCAGGTCGTCGCCGGGGTCGCGTTCCTTGCGCAGCACCAACTCTTCGATGTAGCCGTACATCGAAGTAAAGGCCTGCGTCTTTTCCTCATCGGTGGACTTGGTATCCAGGCCAACTCCGGTGTACTGCTGGAAGGCGGCCAGGTCTTCGGACGGCACGCCAAGCAGCAGTGCGATCACCAATGACGGCACCGGCAGCGCGAATTCGCGGACTAGGTCAGCCGGCGCGCCGCCGTCGATCATCTCGCCGAGAAATGTGTCAACAAGTTCCTGAATCTGTGGCCGCATCGCTTCGCAACGCCTGAAGGTGAAGTCACTGGTCATCATGCGTCGCAACCGATGGTGCTCGGGGTCGTCCGTCCGAGCGAACATGATCGCCGTGGTGTCGCCGCTCTGCGGTTTCAGGGTGTCGGGAAGCGTATCCGCGGACAACCGCGGATCGACCAGTGCGGCTCGGATGTCTTGATAGCGGCTGACCACCCACACCGGCTCGCCGTGGTAGATCGCGCGTTGCAGCCCGGGCTGGTCTCGCCAGCTCGCGAATTCGGGCGGCGGTGCGAGCGGGCAGTGCGCAGCCCGCTGGGCTGGTATGACTGGAAGCCCCGTCTCGGGGCACAAGTCGGAAGTTGTTGCCGTCATGGGCCTTTCCCTATAATTGTCAGCTGGCTGCCAATTACCCGAGCGTAGGACCCGGCTGATTGGCAGTCAACTGTCAGTTACGCTGTCGCTATGACTGCGGTTTCCGATCGCCCGTTGCGAGCCGATGCGGCCCGCAACGCCGAGCGGATCCTGCGGGCCGCGCGGGACGTCTACGACGAGCTGGGCCCCGAGGCGTCGATCGAGGCGATCGCCCGCCGCGCAGGCGTGGGGGAGCGAACGCTCTATCGCAGGTTTCCGACCAAGGCCGACCTGATCCGGGCTGCGCTGGATCAATGCATCGCCGAGGACCTCACGCCGACGATCGAGGCCGTCCGGCGCGCCGATGACCCGCTCCGCGGTCTCGCCCAGCTGATTGACGCGGCGATATCGCTGGGCGCCCGCCAACACAACCTTCTGACCGCGGCACGCAGGGCCGGCTCGCTGACCCCCGACATCTCGACCGAGCTGTATGAGGCGCTCAGCGAGCTTGCCCGACGGGGCCAGCAGGCCGGCGTCGTCCGCGCCGACCTGGTCGCCGACGACCTGCCGCGTCTGATCGCGATGCTGCACAGCGTGCTGTGGACGATGGATTCGGACAGTGACGGCTGGCGTCGCTACGTCGCCCTGATGCTCGACGCGATATCGACCGACGTACGGCGGCCGCTGCCCCGGGCCGCCGCCCTTCGTTTTGCACCACTATCTGGTGGCTGGCCCATGGACGGGGGCGCACCGGGTCGATCTGAGACCCTGTAATGCCATGAGCGAAATCAACGGCCTGCCGGCCCACGTGTTATTTGTCCACTTCATCGTGGTCCTGGTTCCATTGACCGCTCTGCTGGTGATCCTGTGCGCGCTGTGGCCGGCAGCACGGCGCGGTTTGGTGTGGCCCACGGTGATACTCGCCGCCGTCATAGCTGCGCTGACGCCCATCACGATCAACGCGGGTGAATGGCTGATCGACCTGAAGGGCAACCCGACCCCGATATTGAGCGAACACGCCGCCCGAGGCGAATGGATGTCGTACTTCTCGGCCGCGTTGCTCGTCGTCGCGATCGCGATCCTTGTTCTGCATGTGCGCGAACGTCGACAGGACACGCGCAGAGTGCTCACCCGGACAGTTGTCGCGATTGCCGCTCTTGCCGTGGGCATCTCGTCGATGATTCAGGTCTACCGAGTCGGTGATGCCGGCTCCCAGTCGGTGTGGGGTGGCCAGATAGCCAGGCTGAAGAAGGCCAACGGAACGTAATGGTCGAGCCTGCAACCTCCTAGCGTCCTTACCACCGCCGAATACGTCGCCGGTGCGTGTCGTGTGCCGTGACCACACGAGCCGCAATCCGCGTCATGCAGGGGCTTGGGTCCCCAGCCCGTCACGAGGTCGGTCGTTATCCGATCGTGACTATTCCGTGATTTGCCCGTAAGCTGCTTGCCGTGGGGCGACACCGATTAGCCAGTGATCGGCGGAAATCACCTGTCGTCTCGGCTGTAGTCGCCGCTCCGGCCGCCGTTTTCTTTGCCCTCGGCGGGAGTGCCCATCAACTCCGCCCCGTCAGTAGCGCCGATTCGGTTGCTGACGCCCCGCCGTGCCGCGTGCAGGTCACCGCGGCCGCGCCGACCACATCGTCGTGGGCTTTGTCTGGCGTGAGCTCCGGTCCGGGCGAGATGGCGTCGGCATCACGGGCATCACGATGGCGAGTGGTTCCAAAATACGTCCCGCAGCTGTTGCCCGTGGGGGTCGCT
>NZ_DASPSP010000152.1:0-43876 GCF_035623875.1 Mycobacterium sp.
CAACCGGATCAGCAGCCGATCGGCGTCGGTCCAGCAGGTGTCGTCGGGTCCGCCGACCGTCAACGAAGTGATTTGTGCTTCTGTCAGGCCGGCTTTGGCGGCGAAGACGCTGACGTGCACGCCCCATTCATACTCGGCGCCACAGGACGCCGTTACCCGGTCGATGACGATCTCGCGTTGCCGGATGGTGAGATGCCCCTTGTCGAGCAGTCCTGAGTTGAAGAACTTGAAGAACAGCCGGCGATCGCGCGCCAACGTGGTGAACAACACCAGCGGTGGGCGGCCGCGCATGATCGCGTCGATGGCCTGCTGGATGTCCTCGGGTAGCGGCTCGGCGGCCGGAGCGATGCGGGCGCTATCGTTTTTATAGCGTGTCATGGTGACGAAAGTAGTCGTCGTGCTACAAAATGTAAAGCATGAATTCGCCGCGCATCGGTTCGTCGGCCCGCGGATCGCGCTCGGGGCGGCCGATCATGGTGGCCCTCGACGCCCTGGGACGCCGCGGCGCCCTGCGCCTGCTCTGGGAGCTGCGCAACGGCCCGCTGACCTTCCGGGCGTTGCAAACGGCCTGCGACACCAACCCCGGCTCGCTCAACACACGGTTGAAGGAATTGCGGCAGCTGCGCATCGTGGATCACGGGGACGCCGGTTATTTCCTTACCGCACATGGGCGTTCGTTGATGGCCGCTCTTGAGCCGCTGCAGACCTGGGCACACCGCTGGGCTGCCGATGCCCCCGGCGCCGCGGACGGCTAGGGCAGGCCGATGTCGCGGTAGCGCCGCAAGCGGGCCGCCATCCGGTCGGCATCGGGCACCCCGCGGAGCGCGTGCAGCTCGGCGGCAATCGCCACCGACAACCGGGCGCAGAACTCGACCGGCTCGTCGGCGGCGTCCGGGTGCTCCGGCACGACGACGTCGACGATGCCGGACGTCAACAAGTCGGCCGATCGGATGCCCTGCGCGGCAGACAGTTCGGCGGCGTGCGCGGTATCGCGGAAGACGATCGCGCTGGCGCCCTCGGGCGGCAGCGGCGCCAGCCAGCCGTGCAATGCGGCCAGCACCCGGTCGGCCGGCACCATCGCCAGGGCCGGACCGCCGCTGCCCTGACCGAGCAGCACCGACACCGTCGGGGTATCCAGCGTGACCAGCTCGGCCAGACAGCGAGCAATCTCGCCGGCCAGCCCACCCTCTTCCGCCTCGGCCGACAGTGCCGGGCCGGCGGTATCGATGACCAGCACCAGCGGTAGCCGCAGGCCGGCGGCCAGCGTCATGCCGCGACGGGCCTCGCGCAACGCAGCGGGCCCGACCAGACCGCCGACGATGCGCTGCTGGCCGAGGATCACCGCGGGCTGACCGGCGAACCGGGCCAGCGCCAGCAGCGTGGTCGCGGCTTCGCCCCGCTCGGTTCCAGACAGCAGCACGTGTTCGGTGCAGCCGTATCGCAGCAGCTGCCTGACCCCGGGCCGATCCGGCCGCCGTGACGCCACCACCGAATCCCAGGCCGGCACATCGGGCAGCGGTTCGGGCGGCGGCGTAGCCGGCGACGGCCCCGCGTCGTCGGCGACCACGGTGAGCGCATGGTCGAGGATGCTGCGCAGTTCCCCGAGCGGCACGACCGCGTCGATCACCCCGTGCCGCTGCAGGTTCTCAGCCGTCTGGATCCCAGCAGGAAACGGTTCACCGTAGAGCTGCTCGTACACCCGCGGCCCCAGGAAGCCGATCAACGCGCCCGGCTGGGCGATGGTGACATGGCCCAGCGAACCCCACGACGCGAACACCCCGCCGGTGGTCGGGTGGCGCAAGTACACCAAATAGGGCAGGTGCGCCTGTTTGTGCAGCGTGACGGCCGCGGCGATCTTCACCATCTGCAGAAACGCGAGCGTGCCCTCCTGCATCCGGGTACCTCCCGAGCTCGGCGACGCCAGCAGCGGCAGCCGCT
The DNA here is from genome assembly GCF_035623875.1 of Mycobacterium sp. GTDB lineage: Bacteria > Actinomycetota > Actinomycetes > Mycobacteriales > Mycobacteriaceae > Mycobacterium. Next base: position 1,939 of record NZ_DASPSP010000152.1, read on the forward strand.
CGGCGGTGGCGCGTTGCACGGCAGCGGTGATGCGTTCGGCCGCCGCGACGCCGATCGAGCCGCCAAGGAACTCGAACTCGCAGACCACCACCGCCACCCGCCGCCCGAACACCCGGCCCTCACCGGTCAGCACCGACTCGTCACGGCCAGTGGCGGCCCGGGCGTCAGCCAGCTCGCGGGCGTACGACGAGTTCGTCGGCACCGCCAGCGCGGTGGTGTCCCAGCTGATGAAAGTCCCCTCGTCGAGCACCGCGTCGCGCAGTTCATCGGTCCCGATCCGGCTCACGGGGCTGAGGCTAATAGGCTTGGGTGCATGATCGGTGTCACTCGCGTCGAAGACGTCCTGACCATTGAGTTGCAGCGTCCGGAACGGCGCAACGCGCTGAACTCCCAGCTCGTCGAGGAGCTGCGCGAGGCCGTGGACAAGGCGGCCGGCGAGAACGTCCGCGCCATCGTGCTGACCGGGCAGGGCACCGTGTTCTGCGCCGGCGCCGACCTGAGCGGCGACGCGTTCGCCGCCGACTATCCCGATCGGCTGATCGAACTGCACCGGGTGATGGACGCGGCGCCGATTCCGGTGATCGGTGCGATCAACGGGCCCGCCATCGGCGCGGGCCTGCAACTGGCGATGCAATGTGACCTGCGGGTCGTCGCGCCCGATGCGTTCTTCCAGTTTCCTACGTCGAAATATGGTCTGGCGCTTGATAACTGGAGCATCCGGCGACTGTCCTGGCTGGCCGGCCACGGCCGGGCGCGAGCGATGCTGCTCTCTGCGGAGAAGCTGACCGCCGAAACCGCGCTGCAGACCGGTATGGCGAACCGGATCGGCACGGTGGCCGACGCGCAGGCCTGGGCCGCCGAGATCGCCGGCCTGGCGCCGCTGGCCATTCAGCACGCCAAGCGGGTGCTGAACGACGACGGCTCCATCGAAGAGGCGTCGCCGGTGCACAAAGAACTCTTCGACAAAGCATGGGCCAGCCAAGACGTGATCGAAGCGCAGGTGGCCCGGGTGGAGAAGCGCCCACCGAACTTCCAGGGAGCCTGATCGCATGCTGCGCGAGGCGCTACGACTGGCCGCCGGCACGGTCACCCTGGCGACCGGCGGATGGGTGCTGCGCGCGCTGCATGGTGCGCCGGCCGCGCTCGGGGCTCAACCGTCCGACATTCGCGCGGCCGCCGAGCGGTCAGCGAATTTTCAGGACGGCGTCTTCGTCAACCTGGAACCGGCTTCCCAGTTCAGCATCGACCGGGAGGAACAGCGGAACATTCTGTGGGAGGTGATCGGTGCCCGCGCCGCCACCCGGCCGACCAAGAAAATCCCGTTGGTCACGCCGAAGCCCCGAGCCTTCGAGGCCGCTGCGGGCCAGATCGCGGTCAGCTGGTTCGGCCACTCGACGGCGCTGCTTGAGATCGACGGGTATCGCGTTCTCACCGACCCGGTGTGGAGTGATCGTTGCTCGCCCTCGGATGTCGTCGGCCCCGAGCGGATGCATCCGCCGCCGGTGCCACTGCACGCGCTACCGGCCTTGGACGCGATCGTGATCAGCCACGACCACTACGACCACCTCGACATCGACACCATCGTCGCGCTGGCTCGCAGCCAATGGGCCCCGTTCGTCGTTCCGCTCGGAGTCGGTGCGCACCTGCGTGATTGGGGCATCCCCGACGAGCGCATCATCGAACTCGACTGGAACGAGCACGCACAGGTCGATGAGCTGACCCTGATCTGCACCCCGGCCCGGCATTTCTCCGGTCGCTTCCTGAACCGCAACTGCACGCTGTGGGCATCGTGGGCGATCATCGGTCCTGCGCACCGGGCGTACTTCGGCGGAGACACCGGCTACACCAAGAGCTTTGGCGACATCGGCGCCGACCACGGACCGTTCGACGTGACGCTGATGCCGATCGGTGCCTACAGCAGGTCGTGGCCGGACATTCACATGAATCCCGAGGAGGCGGTTCAGGCGCATCTGGACGTCAACGGCGGACTTCTGGTGCCGATCCACTGGTGTACGTTTCGGCTGGCGCCGCACCCATGGGCCGAACCGATCGAGCGGCTGCTGGCCGCTGCCGACGAAGCCCACGTCCAGGTGGCCGTGCCAAAGCCGGGTGAGCGGGTAGATCCTTTCGTGACCGCGGAGTTGAATGCGTGGTGGCGGCTGGCGGACAGCTCGTGATTCGCGAACGATAGACAAGCAGGCCCAAAGCGACAGGCTTCAGCGGAAGGAGCAACATGGGATTTCTGGACAAGGCCAAGGACTTGTTGGCGCAGAACGCCGACAAGGTCGACGCTGCCATCGACAAGGCGGGCGAGTTCGTCGACTCCAAGACCGAGGGCAAGTACAAAGACACCGTCAGCAAGGTGCAGGAAGCGGCGAAGAACGCTTTAAGCGACAGCGAGAAGGGCGACCAGCAGAACTAGCTCATGGCGAAACTCTCCGGATCGATCGATGTACCAGTGCCGCCCGAAAAGGCTTGGCAGGATGCGTCCAACCTGTCCCGCTACCGGGAGTGGCTGACCATCCACCGGGTGTGGCGGAGCAAGCTGCCTGAGCAGTTGGAAAAGGGCACCGTCATCGAGTCGATCGTCGAAGTCAAGGGCATGCCCAACCGGATCAAGTGGACGATCGTGCACTACAGGCCGCCGGAGGCCATGACGCTCAACGGTGACGGCGTCGGTGGCGTCAAAGTCAAGCTGATCGCGAAAGTCAAGCCGAAGGGCCCTGACAACCATGACTCGGTCGTCAGCTTTGATGTGCATCTCGGGGGTCCGGCGCTGTTCGGACCCATCGGCATGATCGTCGCCGCCGCGTTGCGCCGCGATATCCGCGAATCCTTGAACAAGTTCGTCACGGTTTTCACGCCGGCCTGACTGAGCAGTATGTCGCGCCTACGTCCCGGTTGGTTGGTTGCGCTGTTCGCCGCGACGGTGTCGGTGAGCGCGTGGCTGCCGTGGCTGACGACGGGCGTCAACGGCGGCGGCTGGGCCAACGCCATCGGTGGCAGCATCGGCAGCCTGCATCTTCCGCCCGGCTTCGGGCCGGGTCAGCTGATCGTGCTGCTGTCCTCGACGCTGCTGGTGGCGGGCGCGATGGTCGGCAGGGGCGTGTCGGCGAAGTCGGCATCGGTTGCGGCGCTGGCGATCTCGTTGCTCGTCGTCGCGCTGACCGTGTGGTATTACGACGTCAACGTCAAGCCGCCGGTATCGGCCGCCTACGGGCTGTACGTCGGTGGCGTCGCCGCGGCTGCCGCGGTGCTGTGCTCGGTGTGGGCGGTGGCATCGTCGCTGCGCGGCGGTCGGTCCACTAGCCCACGCTGACCTGCGCGCCTTTCAGCGGCTGCGCGCACTGGTCGCAGGCCAACTCCCCGGTGAACGGCTCGCCGCAGCCGAGATGGGTGATCAGCACGGCCGGCCCTTCCGGCGCGTGAAACCATTGCTGGCCGCATTGCAGCGCGGTGACGATCACCGGGAAGAACGCTCGCCCCTTTTCGGTGAGCTGATAGCGAGCGCGTGCCTGCCCGGTTTGTCGCGACGCGGAGAGCACACCGTTGGCGCAGAACGTCTGTAGCCGGCCGGCCAGCAGTGTCGGGGGCGCGCCAAGCTGCGTCTGGAAATCGGTGAAGCGGGTGGTCCCCAAAAAGGCGCAGACCAATAGTGCTGCCGCCCAACGGTTTCCGAATACGCTCATGGTCTCCGGAAAAAGCCCTGCCTGACGGTGTGTGCCGTCGGCGCTGGCTCTGCGCCGGGTGACCGCCTCGGGTACTGAGCGCGGCCACGAGCCGCTTGGACCCCAGCGGGCGGTGACCTGTTTCTCGGTCACCACCTCGGTGCACGATCGGCAGGTCAGCATCGGCGCGAAGTCGCTGTTGCAGCCGGTGTGGCGCATCCCTGGAAGCCGGTGGACATGCTCGGGCACCCAGCGTCGCTCCCACTCCCAGATCGACAACAGCACCGGCCAAAGGGCCCGTCCGCGTTTGCTGATCAGATACTCGGCGCGAACGGGCCGGGTTCGGTAAGTCGTGCGAACCAGCAGACCGTCATTAGTCAGCGCTCGCAACCGGTTGGTCAGCACGGAGTTTGAGATCGGCAGCCGCTCGATGAACTCGCCGTATCGGGTTGCCCCCAACAGCGCCTGCTGGATGATCAGCAGCGTCCACTCGTCGCCGAGCAGTCCGAGGATCCGTCCGACGGCATTGGTGCCGCCGGGGCTCAGCGTCGTCGGCGTCGCCGCATTGGAGGTCGGCGTCATCTACAGCCCGATTTCCCCGGCGGGGGAGTCGGCTGTATGCCAGCGCCGCAACTGTGCGCCCGGCGCCCAGGTGGCGTGCGTACCGCTGGAAATCCTTTCGGGCAACGCAAGTTTGCATACCGGGCCGTCACCGACGCGCGTGGCATCGAAGATCAGGCAATAGGAGGCGTCGGCCTTCATATCGGTGATCAGCGTGACTAAGTAGCCGTCGTCCTCGCCGGTGGCGCCCATGCGTGCGGCCATCGCGGCTTCACTTCCGTAGACGCCGTCGCCGAAAGGGTAACGCTCTTCACTTCCGGTGTGCAGGTCATGTTTGACCAGTCCGTCGAACAGGAACCAGCCCGGCTTGCCGGTGGCGGCATAGGTGTAGCGATAGTCACCGGCCGCGTAATCGGGGTTGATCGTTCCGAATTCGGTGATCGATTCCGACAATTGCTCTTCCTTCACCGCACCCGTGACCATGTTGAACCGCCACCGGTGCAGCCGGGTTTGCAGCCGATCCAGCGCCAGGAAGCGAAAGAGCTTGTCCCACTTCGTGCCACCGGTGTCCACGGGTTGGGGAGCACCTTCGAAAAATCCGTCTAGCACAATCTCGTCGCCGTCTTCGTAGGCGTTGACGAAGTGCAGCACGAACGTCGGGTCCGCCTCGAACCACCGGATGTCACCGGTTCCGCCGCGCCGCGGGAGCACGGCGAAGCGCGACGGAATGTCTGGATAGAACCGTGGCAGGTGCACATCGTGTTCGAGCAGTCTCGGATCCCAGAACAACGGGAAATCGTTGAGGATCACATAGTTTTCGGTGAAAGCCATGTCGTGCGGGAGTCGTGCTCCGGGCAGCGGGATATCGACGTAATGGACCAGCTCGTTGCTTTCGTCGACCACGCCGTAGTGCATGTAGGGGGCCTGCTTGCTGTAGTTGAAGAACAGCAGTTCGCCGGTTTTGCTGTCGACCTTCGGATGCGCTGAAACGCCCCACTCGACGGGGAAATGCCCACCCCACGTTTCTTTGCCGAGGGTGTTGGCCGAGTACGGGTCGACCCGGTACAGATCACCGCACTGGTAGAAGCTGGTCAGCGCGATACCGCGGTGGACGATGACGTCGGTGCTCGACGCGTCCTTCATCCGGGTACGAGCGCCCCAGCCTCGCTCGCGCTTGGCCAATTGCACCGGCTCGGCCAACCCCGGCCACAGCGGCTCACCCGCTTCGTTCTCGGCCAAGAAACCATCGGTTCGGATAAAGCGGTTGCGGTAGAAGGCCTTTCCATCGCGAAAGCCGACAACATGCAGCATGCCGTCGCCGTCGAACGGGTGATAAGTCTTCAAGGCGGGGTGCAATGGATTCTCGGTGTTGCGCAGGTAGACACCGTTCAAGTCGCGGGGGATTTCGCCCGCCACGGCGGTGAGGTCGTCGGCGTCCCACTCGGTGGTCTGCGGTCGCCACGGACCGGTCCGGTAAGGATGGTCGTCGTCTTCGGGCAGCGTCGACAGGAATTTACCGACGATCTCGACATCCATGGGTCAGGCCTGCGCTTCGCTGACGACGAAGCCGACCGTGGTGGCCGTGCTACCGCCGAAGTTCAGCGTGCCAAAGGTTTTCGCATTCTCGACTTGATAGTCGCCGGCCGTTCCGCTGACTTGCTTGGCCGCGTCGACGAGCATGCGCACGCCCGACGCGCCGACCGGGTGGCCGCTGCCGATCAGCCCGCCGCTGGGGTTGATCGGCAACCGCCCGTCGATCTCGATTTCACCGTTTTCGATGGCCTTCCACGACTCGCCCGGCCCAGTCAGCCCGATGTGGTCGATCGCCAGATACTCACTGGGCGTGAAGCAATCGTGGACTTCGATCCCGTCGAGGTCATCGAGTGACATCTGTGCGCGGCGCAACGCGTCGAGTACTGCCGCCCGCACATGCGGTAGCACGTAGACGGCCGAGTCACCACTGGCCGCGCGGTCGAGTTTCTGTCGCAGACCCAGCCCGACGGTGCGATGCCCCCAGCCGGTGATACGGGCGATCGGGCGGGCGCTTGGATGGTCGCGCAGATAATTGTCGGTGGCCAGGACGACTGCGGCGCCACCGTCGGTCATCTGGCTGCAGTCGAACCGGCGCAGGCGGCCCTCGATAACCGGGTTGGTTGCGTCGTCGTCGCCGATCGGGTCGGGCACCGTCCATTCTCGGGTCTGCGCGTTGGGGTTTCGGCGCGCGTTGGCGAAGTTGAGTTGCGCAATCGCCCGCAGATGGGTGTCGTCCAGGCCGTAGCGGCGGTCGTATTCGTCGGCGACCTGGGCGAACATCGATGGCCAGAGGAACCGCGCGTCGGCTCCCTCGTGGCCTGTCCACGCCGCGGCGCCGAGATGACGTGCTGCGGTGTCGCCGGGCACGGTCTTCTCTAGTTCGACGCCGACGACCAACGCGGTGTCGTAGTTGCCCGACCGCAGGTCGGCCATCGCTGCCAGGGTCGCCGCACTGCCGGACGCGCAAGCGGCTTCGTGCCGGGACGCCGGGGTGTCCCACAGGCCGTCACACACGGTGGCCGGCATCGCGCCGAGGTGGGCCTGTTCGGCGAACATCTCGCCGAAGGCATTCGCGACGTGGACGACGCCGATATCGGCGGCGTTCACTTTGGCCGCGACCAGTGCGGCGTCGACGACCTCGCCGGTCAGATCCGCGAAGTCCAGGCCTTCCTTGGTGAGGTTGCGGGCGAAATCGCTTTGGTAGCCGCCGAGAATCCAGACGTCGGTGTCCATAGCCGCACATTACTACAATTAAAAGAGTGACACTATGTTTCCGGTCGAGCGGACATCATCGCCGAAGAGTTGGATCTCGAAGGGGCTGAAGAGGAAGACGGTCTCGTCGGCTCTCGGCTGAACCGACGAGACCTAAGCGGACCGCGCAGGTCGACCAACGCGCCCCACCTTCGTAGCCGCATTACCGTCGGCGGCGATTGACAAACCTTGTAGTCGCGGGCGGCTACTCGGATCCCCGGGCCACCGCGCGTGACGGATCCGAACTCCATTCCGACCACGATCCTGGGAACAGCGCCGCGTGAAAGCCCATCGTGGCGAGCGCCGCCAGCGTGATGGTGGCGGTGACACCCGATCCGCAATAGGCACCGACTCGCCCGCCACCGTCGATGCCATGCTCGGAGAGCAACTGGCCCAGCGCGTCCTGCGTGAGAAACGTGCCATCGTCTGCGAGCACGGTGCTGCTGGGCAGATTCTTCGCACCGGGGATGTGACCGGCGACAGGATCGACCGGCTCAACCTCACCGCGGAAGCGTTCGGGTGCGCGCGCGTCGAGCAGTGTCAGATCGGCTGCGGCCGCCTGCTGCGCCGTCAAAGTCGGGAGCGCTCCGGCGTACAGATCATCGTGCAACACAGTCGCATTGCCCGGCGGCGGCGTGACCGGCCCGGTGTCCAAGCTTCCCCCGGCCAACCGCCACGCCGACAGGCCGCCGTCCAGGATGCGCACGTCGGTCAGCCCGGCCGCCGTCAGGACCCACCATGCCCGCGCCGAGGCCGCTCGATTCCAGTCGTCGTAGACGACAGTGGGCACGCCCGCTCGGATGCCCCAACGGCGCGCGGACACCTCGACGCTGCGCCCAGACGGCAGCGGGTGGCGTCCGCGGCCGGAGACGGCATGGTCGCTCAGCTCGTCCTCGAGTGATACGTACACCGCGCCCGGTATGTGGCCTTGCAGATACGCCGCGTGCCCGTCGGGCTGATCGAGTCGCCAGCGCACATCGAGAATCGTCACGGGACGGTCTGCCTGCGTCAGATCGCTCAACTCCGCTGCGGTGATCAGGATTTGGGTGCGTGCGTCCAACAAATCACTCATGCCTCATATGATGCTCACGGCTTGAATCCGAGATCGTGCAGGGCGGCTATGCAGCCGGGCATCCAGGCTGTGAGCCGTCAGTCCCGCGCCGGCTGGTGACGCCCAGCCGATCGCAGCCGTGGCGATAGCTGCCTGCGACGAGAGTTGCGCGGTGGAACTTATCGCGCCTCATTCCATGAGAGTGCCCCCGACGTGGCTTGCCAGTTTCGGGACGAAACGTCCGGGCAACCGAGCATTCCGGTCTATGGTTTTCCTCCATGGTAGTGCTGTCACGGAGACGTTTCCTCGGTGCCGCCGCTGCCGCGACCGCCGGTGCTGGAGCCGTCGGGTTTGAAATCAGTCAGCGCCGACCTACTGCTCGCCGCCACTACACGGCCATTGTGGTCGGCAGCGGCTATGGCGGTGGGGTGTCGGCACTGCGACTCGGCCAGTCCGGTGTGGACACCTTAGTCTTGGAGAAGGGCCGGCTGTGGGACCGCCCCGACGCCGACGGTAAACGATTCTCAAAAATGTTGCCTGCTGACACCCGCGCGGGCTGGTTCGCATCGGTTCCACCGAGCCTTGTCCCGTCTTTCAAGGGGATTTCGATGGAGGACGTGGCGAAGCACGTGCCGTCGCCCCAGCCGGTCCAGGCCGGAATCTGCGAGAAGGTTGTCCACGGCTCGCATAACATATTCCGCGGCATCGCCGTTGGAGGAGGGTCGATGGTCAACGCAGCCATCGCCGCTATTCCGACCCCAAGGCAGATCCGGGAAACCTTCCCGGACATCGACACTTCGCAGTTCCTCGGAACGTATCTCGAACGTGCCAAGACCACGCTGCGGATCAACTACCGTGACATGGAATGGTTCGAGCAGACGCCCTGGTATCAGTATGCGCGCGTCGGCCGCAAGTATGCGACGGCCGCCGGATACAAAGTCGACTATAACGGTAGCGCGTACTCCTTTGACTACATGAAAAGGGAAGAGGCAGGCGAGGTTCCACGCTCGGCGCTCGACTTAGAGCAGCAGTACGGGAACAACTACGGCCGATATGGCAGCGTCGACCAGACATATATCGCTCGTGCACTGACGACCGGCAAAGTCACCCTGAAGCCCCTCACCGAAGTAACCGCTATCCGCCGTGAGCGTTCCGGCGAATACGTCGTATCGACCCGCGAGATCGACCGGTGGGGCAAAGAGGTCGTGCGCGACGAATTTGGTTGCAGTGAGCTACATCTGAATGGGGGGGTGCTAGGCACAACCAAGCTCCTGCTACAGGCCCGCGACACCGGGGCGCTACCGAACCTCAGCGAAGAGATCGGCCGCGGATACGGAAACAACGGCGACGTCATGGTCGCTCACATGCTCAAAGAGAGCGACCCAGCGGGCACTCACCAGTCCCTCATGGGATTGATTAACCTCGATGGCCGTGAAGATCCGCATAACCCCGTATACGCCAGCATGTTCTCGATCCCGCTTCCGGTCGAGACGTTCACGTTGGGCTATTACGTGATGGTAAAGACCGGTGACCGTGCCGATATCACGTACGATCAGCGTTCGGATTCGATAAGCATCCGCTGGCCCCAAGGGTATACCGATAATCTGATCGCAAGAGCCCGGGCTGTCTTCGACAAAGTGACTCAAGCCAATGGCGTCGACTACCGCGACGATATATTCGCGGGAAAGGTCTTCGCGCCCAACACCGTCCATCCGATGGGCGGGTGCGTACGAGGCATCGCGACTGATGGTTACGGGCGGGTCAAGGGGTACGACAAGCTATACGTCAACGATGCGTCGTTGCTGCCTGGCTACCTCGGCTGCAACCCCTTCATGTCGATCACCGCGCTTGCCGAACGCAATATCGAAGGGATCCTGCACGGACGTAGGTGATTTCTCGTTGCAACCTGAAGGCAGGAGTGAGTACTCCACGGGAGAGCGACAGAACATGATGCGGCGCCGCCGTGTGGGTTGGGCTGGATCGGCCGTACGACGTGTCGGGTGACCTCATCGGGCCACGTCGGCGACCTCGGTTTAATCGGACGTGGCTTCGATCAGCCTTCGACTTACCGGGGTACCACGATGAGCGATCACGACTGGGGCGGATAGCGCTCCAACAATCGTTTCTCGTGGCGCGGGCTTAGCGCTGCCAGGCGGGTGTCGCCGCCGTAATGCCCCAGGACACGCCGGTCCATAACGCGACGCCATAACAGAGGGCACAAGGCCAGCAGCATCATGCAGGCGTACCCACTCGGGAGTTGTGGTGCTTCGTCGGCATGGCATAGCGCCTGATACCGGCGCAGCGGATGAACATGGTGATCGGAATGCCGTTGGAGGTGAAAAAGGAAAACGTTGGCGATCAATGTGTTGCTGTTCCAGCTGTGCGAGCGGCGCACAGGTTCGTATCCTCCGTCCGGCAGCTTCTGGCGGCGCAACCCGTAGTGTTCTAGGTAGTTGACAGTCTCGAGCATGCAAAAGCCGACAATCGCTTGGCCTATGAGCCACGGCAAGACAACCGGGCGAAACCAGACCGCCAGGATGGTAAACAGTGCGATGCTCATCAGCCAAGCGTTGAGCACGTCATTTCTGAGGCTCCAGCGTGACTGCCGCATCGACCCAAGGCGTCTGGCTTCGATGTTCCAGGCAGATCGCGCACTGCCGACCACCGATCTGAGAATGAAGTGGTAGACGCTTTCACCCATGCGCGAACTGGCGGGGTCGTCGGGAGTGGCGACCCGCGCGTGGTGGCCGCGGTTGTGTTCGACAAAGAAATGTCCGTAGCACGTCTGGGCGAGCGCCAACTTGCTTAGCCGTTTCTCGGCCGCTTCCCGTTTGTGCCCCAACTCGTGTGCGGCGTTGATGGCGATGCCGCCAGTTATTGCGACTGTCGCCATCAGTCCCAACTTGTCGACGAAAGTCATTGTGAGCCAACCACCGCCGGCCCATAGCCAGCAGGCGAACACGAGCGACAGGTACTGGATGGGCAGATACAGGTAGGTGGCCCACCGGTAGAACCGGTCGTTTTGCAGCCATTCGAGGACGCCCTCAGGAGGATTGTCCGAGTCAGACCCGACGACATGGTCGAGCACGGGGATGATCACGAATGCCGCTATTGCACCGGACCACCAAAACACGGCTATCCCGGTAAACTTCACCGCGAACCACGATATGAACACATTCACCGGGACGATCGCTCCGAGGAGCCACAGATACCGCTTACGGTCGCGCCAATTAGGCGCCACGGTCATTGGCTCGGTCATGCTGCCTACTTCTTTGCCCCTCAGTCGCCGGGTGTCGACACCATGATGACATGTTGTCCCCCTCCGTACGCCCGCACCGCACCTGCCCACAGATTTGCCAAAATGGTACATGGCGCCGCCGTCTGGAGGCAGCAGCCTGCCGGGATGATACGCCGTCGTACTGCATCGGCGACCTTGTCGTGACACTGAGGCCACCGTTCGAACGTTTGAACAGAACTGTGATTCCGATCAGCGCAGGTCAAGCATATTTTCGGGTGGTGCCCTTCGGGCGGTGCCCTTCGGGCGGTGCCCTTGTTCAGCGTCGGTTGATGGTTGACGTTTCTGTGTCGGTTGATCCTTGACACTCGTGTTGTGGATTAGGGCCTTGCGCTGGTGCGCAGTGCCAGCTTGTTTCGTACCTCGCCGCGGCCGGTGCGGGCGGCGGTTTTGACGAGTTGGTCGCCGATCCAGAAACGCAGCAGGTCACCGTCGACGTGGACATCGCAGCGGCTTCCGGCGTAATGGGCGCCCACGCAGACCTGCTGCCAGGCCACACTGACCACGCCGTTGCTGGTAACCCGGCGAGAGACCCAATCATCGCCGCTACGGTCTGGTCGAACGTGGGTCGAGCCCACCGACGGACATGCTGGGGTGCCGGGACGGAATTTTTCGATCGGCGCCACCATGTCTAGTGCCTGATGCGGGGCGAGCGGTGTTCCGGGAGCAGTTCAACGCGGCGCTGAGGGCCATCGGCCGTAAGGGCATGCGGTTGCACGACCTGCGTCACTTCGCTGGGACGATGACCGCGCTGACCGGAGCGACGTTGGCCGAGACGATGGCGCGGCTGGGGCATTCCACACCCAAGGCTGCGATGGTCTATCAGCAGGTCGCGTCCGGCCGGGCCGAGGAGATCGCCGCGAGCCTGAGCCGGTTGGCCGAAAAGGGCTGAGGCACAGCAGTATTAAGAACGAGAACGACATGGACGACCGGCGACGCCAGCGGCAGATGAAGGAACTGCGGGCACAAATCAAGGCGTGCGGGAAATGTGAGGGGATGAACGTCCGCGGCGTAACCCAGGCCGCGCCGGGCTGGGGTTCGGTCCACTCCGCTGTGGTGCTCGTCGGGCTGAGCCTCTGCCACGACTGCATGGAGTCACAGGAGCCGTTCACCGGCGGCAGCGGTCGGCTGATTTGGGCCAGTATCAAGCGTGCCGGTATCGACAAGCCCGACGAGTGGTGCCGATGCGTCGGCCGTCGGCGCGGGCCTGAATCTGACGCGGGCTGCCGGGGCCGACCGGCTTGGGTGTGGCTGCGCGGAAACCCCATCAGCGATTTGGCCGCCGCATCCTTCGCATTGCGACGGATTTACCCTCGGCTAGAAAATTCACAAATGGGGGGCGCTTGTGGGTTCACCAATGGGCCCCTGATTAGGACTGCTTGGGCACCGGCATCAGGGTTGCCGGTGCAGGACTTGCTCGATCGCGCGCAGGAGAGGCGTTCCGTCGGGGTCTCCGGAGGCGCTGCGCCAGGCGACGTACCCGTCCGGGCGGATCAGTACGGCACTGGCAGGGCTGAGGCCGTACTGATCGAAGAATCGCTGCTCGTAATCGGCCAAGCCGGGCGCGCCGATGGCGTAGCTGGCGACGGGCACTTTCAGCGTGCGAGCGGCAAGTTGGGCCGTTTCGTGCCATGGGGTGCCTGCTGGTCCGGTAAGGACCGTGAAGCCGGCGCCGAACAGGTCCAGAGTCGACACCGGCGCGATCGGGCTGCCCAGCCACACGTGCGGCGCCCGGCAGCCCGGGGTCGCGCTGGGCGAGTAGTCCGAGTAGCTGTCGTCCACTTCGGGCGGTTGGGTGCCGTTGCCGACCACGGCGGTGGATCGGTAGGCCGTGCCGAATTCGACGCCGAGGTGGTTGCCATAGCGTCGCGATGCGCGGATGATCTCCTCGGTATCCATATCGTTGGCTCCTGGTCCGTAGGTGGCGGCGGCCAGGCGCGCCACATTGCGGTGGTTCTCCAACGACTGACGCGCGGTTTCCAGTGCGGGAGGGCGGCGTTCGTCGTTGTAGGTGTCCAGCAGCGACCACGCCGCGGAGCCGCGACAGCACAACGCCAGCTTCCACATGACGTTGTGCATGCCCTGAATGCCGGTGTTGACCCCCAGACCGCCGGTGGGCGGGAATTGGTGCGCGGCGTCGCCGCACAAGACCACCCGGCCCTGCGTGAAGCGTTCGGCCACTGTCACATTCATCCGCCACAGCCCGACGCTCTTAACGTCCACATCAAGGTCCGGAACGCCGACAGCCGCGCGCACCCATTGCCGCACGCTGTCGGCTTGCCACAGTTCGCGGCGCCACCGTTCCGGGGGCACCGCGATCTGGCACAGCCAGCGCCCACGTGCATCGAGCGGCTGCAATACGCCTGCCGCGCCGGCATTCACGACGAAGAAGAGCACACCCGTTCGGTGTTCGACATAGCGCTCGATACCGGAGATGAACTGACAGTTGACGAAGTGATTGATGTTCTGTTCACCCTGCATGGCGATGTTCAGCGCGGAGCGGATCAGGCTGTCGACCCCGTCAGCAGCGACCAGAGCGTCACCGGTCAGCGTGTAGGCCTCTTCGGGAACGGGGACCGAGACCGCCACGGTGGCCGCGTCGTGGGTGTTGCGCCACCCGGACACCACATTGGTCACTCGGTGGCCGAACCGCAGGTCGACGATGCCCGTTGCGATGGCCGCGTCCCGCAGGATGATCTCGACGAGGTCCTGCGCTGACATCACCGGTTCTGCGGGGCTGATGTCCGCGCCAGGGCCCTCGAACCCTCGGGACTCGATCCGCCCGAGTTCCCTGCCGACGACGGCATCGAGGAACCTGATCGGGCTCTTCCACCCGGGTGGGGTGTCGATACCCCGCAGACGCGGGTAGACCACCGGACCCCACCCGCGGGCGATCTCCATCGTCCGGGTGTTGAAGTTGCGGGTCTTCGGATGGCGTGATGTCGAATCACGCTGCTCGAGGACAACGCTCGGGACGCCGAACCGCGCCAGCTCGAGGGCGGCCGCCAACCCGACCGGGCCGGCGCCCACGATAATCACTGGTTTGGGTGCCACGGCGTTTCCTGTCTGACTCGGACGTCGACGCCCCGAAGTATTCACTCTCGGCGATCAGATGGATACCTCGCAACTCGCCGGCGTTTGACGGAATGGCACCGTGACGGGCCCCGCGCCGGGTGGGACCGGCGCGTTGGCGACGATCTCCGGTCCCATCAGGCGGGCGACCACAAGTGCGGCCACGACGAACGGGTTCAGTCTCCGATTGACCATATCGACGTCGCGATCAGGTCGCCGCGTTCGAGCGCCGCGGCACGGTGCTCGTGCACCTTGGCGTATTCCTCGGTGGTCACCATCTCGACGAAGGCGGCCGGCGTCGGGTATTCGACGACGAGGATGGCGTCCCACCACGGCCGCTGTCCGTCGCCGAGGATGACCGCCGGGGCGGTGCCGCCGTAGCGGAGGGTGGCACCTACCCGTTCGAGGTGCGGGGTAACTTCCTTCGCGTACTGCAGGTAGCTCTCCAAGCCGCCGGGCTTCTTGAACTGCAGCAGGTTGACCATCACGACTGGGGCGTCTGCCGGTCGCGCGGCCATCGCAGCGAACTGCTCTGGGGTGGTTTCAAATGGTGTGCTCATGTGAATCTCCTTGTGGTAGTCGGTTATTGAGCAGTTTTGCCGACCCGGTCGCGCAGGAACGGGACGACGAACTCGGCGACCCGGTCGGGTTGCTCGAGCCAGGCCCAGTGACCGACACCGGGCAAGATCTCAATCCGGGCGCGCGGGAAGACGCGGCGCTGCTTGTGGGCCTGTGCGACCGGCAGATAGACGTCGGCGTCACCCCAGACCACGAGCGTGTCGGGGTCCCGCGCGCGCAGCGGTTCGACCAGTGCGTCCATCTGCCGTTGACGCCACGAGCGATACAGCCGCAGGACGGCCCGTTTGGTTTCCGGCGGCACGAGATGCTCGGTGATGCGCTCGACCCAGGGTTCGGGTAGGCCGGGGTTGTCGTGGCGCACCACGAAGCGCAAGACCCGCGGCGTTGTGGCTCGCATGAACAGTTCCCCGGCGACGGGGGTGCGCCAAATTTTGGCCAGCCGGTGCCAGCGGTATTCAAGCAGCACCGCGGTGTTGATCAGCGTGACGCTGGCGACCCGGTCGGGGTGGGCGGCCACCCAGGCCAGGGCGAAGGGGCCGCCGAAGTCGTGGGCGACCAGATGCACCCGCTGGATGCCCAGCTGGTCGATCACGCCGCCCAGGTGTGCGGCGTAGCCGGCCACGGTGTAGTCCTGCTCGGCGCGCTTGTCGGCGCCGCCGAAGCCGGGCATGTCCGGGGCGACGACGGTGGCGAACTCGGCGACTGGGGTCATCAGTGGTTCCCAGTCACTGCCGGTGTCGGGGTTGCCGTGCACGAACACCACGGCCTCCGACAGGTCGTTGGCGGGATGGGGTCCGTCTATCAGCACCGGGGAAAGCACCCCGTTGACGACGATGTTTCGGGTTTGCGATGCGGTCATGGCTGAACCTCCTTGTCATCATTGCGGATTCGCTTGGTGTATACCGCGCGTGCACCCATGTCGGCGTGCGCCATGACAGTGTCAGCCTTGAGCGCCCGTTTGAACCGATCGGCGATGCCGGGCGGTGTGCCGGCGATGAGGCGGGCGATCGGGCCGAGTTCGCGCGGGACGAACACTTCCTGACGTCCGCTGTGCAGCGCGCCGACGATGGCGGCTGCAACCGCGTCGGGACCGACAATGCGGGTGCCACGGGGTTTCTCGAAGCCGCTGATCATGTCGGTGCGGATCAGTCCGGGCATCACGATGGTGGTCCGCACGCCGGTGTTGCGAGTTTCGGCGCGGATCGCGCGGGTGAACCCGACCACGGCGTGCTTGGTTGCCGCGTAGGTCGCGCCGCCGGCGGTGGCCACCTGACCGGCGGACGACGCCAGGTTCACGATGTGGCCGTGGCCGCGCGGGAGGAATCGCCGCAGCGCCAGGCGGGTCCCCGTGAGCACCCCGCCGATGTTGATGTCGACCAGGCGTTGGGTGTCGCGGGGGTCCTCGTCGATGAACAGGCCGATCGGCGCGACGCCGGCGTTGTTGATTAGCGCGTCCAGCGGCCCGATCCGTTCTTCGGCCTCGGCGAGGAACGTCTCGAAGCTTTCCGGATTGCGGACATCCAGCGCCAGGCCGACCGCCCGGTCACCAAGTTCGGCGGCGACGGCCGCACACGCCGACCCGTCCAGATCGCCGATCACCACTGACATTCCCGCGCGCAGGCAAGCCTCGGCGGTGGCGCGACCGATCCCGCGTGCACCTCCGGTGATCGCGACACGTTCGATGGTCATCTTTGCTTCTCCTTTGTCTGTTGGTCTGTTGGTCGGTTGAGAGGGGCTGATTACGGTGATGGGTCGGTCGGCACGCTCCCCGGCAGGAGGCCGGCCCATACACATCACAAAGGCGGGCCTCAGGCTTTGGGTGCGGTGAAGCCGGCGGCGCCGCCGCAGAGGTAGTTCAGTGAGCCGAGGTTTCGGGCTTCAGCCAGTTGGTGCGCCAGGGCGCGGATCATCGTCGCGTCGAGGATGGAGTGGAATTGTCCGTCCTCGGTGAAGTTGATGTTGGCGCCCTCCACGCGCACGAAGATCACGGTGTCCTCGGTGTTGGATTCGGGGCAGACGAAGGTGTGCACCGATCCAGCCGGCTCATAGAGGTAGGAGCCCGCGGTTTGCGGCTGGTCGGGGTATTCGAGGTAGTGCCAGCTGCCCGAGAGGGTGTACACCTCGGCGATGCCGGTGTGGTAGTGCAGCGGCACGACCGCGCCGGGGCTGAAGGTGGCCAGCACCACCCAGCACCCGGCCTCCAGGTCCAGGCGCAATGGCTTGACGTGCACGCCGGGTCCGAGCGAGTCGGTGATCAGCGGGATGGTGTTTTCGTTGACGCTCAGCAGCTCGCCCTGCGGAAGGGCGACCAACGGCAGCGGCGCGCCGGAGCTGGTCTTGGTGGTTGTCGGTTCGGCGGTCAGCGTCATCGAAAGTCTTTCTCTGGCAAGGACTCCCGCGGAACTTCCATCGGGAGGGCGGTGTCCTTACCGCCGACTCCACGATGCGTCATCAGCCAGGGCGGAGTCTTGACATCTCAGGACAAGTTTTTGGCCTTGCAGGACGCACCTTGTGCGGTGCGGTCAGCCGGCCGCCCCCTGCCCCACGGCCTGGATGGCGGCGTGTTCGTGCAGCGCCACTTCGGCTTCGTGGTGGGCGGGTTTGAGGTCGAACACCACCTCATGCACGGTTCCGGTGAATGGGTAGGGCGCCTTGTCTTCGTAGTCGCGGTCGACTACGAGGCCGTTGTCGCGGCCGACATCCATACCGGCGTACGACGAGAATGCCAGCGGCACCGTCTGCGGCATGTCGCCCTCGCCGATGAGCTGATCGTCGGCCCACAGGGTGACATGACCACCCGATCCGGGAGCCGGCTGCTCGGACTCGAAGAGCATTCGCACCGTCACGTCGCCGGTGGGAATCGGCTTGGTGGATACCTGCCGGTAGGTTTCCACGCCCAGGAACGAGTAGGTGTGGTGCAGCCTGCGTTGCCCGTCGACCCACAGACCGAATCCGCCGATGAAGTCGGCGTTGGCCACCAGCACCCCCTCGGCGTTTTCCGGAGCGGTGATCTTCGCCTCGATCGCGTAGGAGCGGCCGTAGATACGCGGAATCATGCCGCGTTGAACGTTCTGCACGTCGCCCTTGAAAACGAATCGAGTGGTGGTGGGCATCGGCGGTAGATTCCCGAAAACCACCGCCAGACCACCCAACAGCGGGAGCACGCGGTTGCGTTCGGCTTCTTGCCACCACAACCGAGTGAGTTCGTCGACCTTGTCTTGCTGCTCGGCGGCGACATTGTTCGCCTGCGAGAAATCATCGGGCAGGTAGTAAAGCTCCCAGACATCCGTATCCGGGTCATACACCCCGGGCCCGAACCGCTTTAGCGTCTCCGGCGAGAAGTCCCAGGGCGCCTTGTCCAATCGAGTGCACGCCCACCAGCCGTCCTTGTAGATCGCGCGGCTGCCGAACATTTCGAAGTACTGCACGGTGTGGCGCTCTTCAGCGGCCGGGTTATCGAACGTGTGCAGGAAGCTGGTGCCGTCCATGGGTTCCTGCTCAATGCCGTCGACACTTGTCGGTTCCGGTAATCCGACGGCTTCCAGCACGGTGGGCGCAATGTCGATGCAGTGCGTGAACTGGCCGCGCATCTGCGGATCCGGTTTGATCCGGCTGGGCCAGGCGACCACCATTGGGTCTCGGGTACCACCGAGGTGGCTGGCCATCTGCTTGCCCCACTGGAACGGGGTGTTGTTGGCATGCGCCCAGGCGGAGGCGAAGTGGGGCGCGGTGTGCTCATCGCCCAGAGCCTCGATCCCGCCGTACTGCTCGATGAGCCGCAGCTGATGGTCGGCATCGAGGACCACACCGTTGAGGAATGTCATCTCGTTGAACGAGCCCGTGATGGTGCCCTCCATGCTGGCGCCATTGTCGCCCCAGATGTAGAAGACCAACGTGTTGTCCGTCTCGCCGAGGTCTTCGATGGCGTCCAGGAGCCGGCCGACGTTCCAGTCGGCGTTCTCGGAGAACCCGGCGAACACCTCCATTTGGCGCGCGTAGAGCTTCTTCTGGTTGTCCGACAGGCCGTCCCACGCCGGAAACAGGTCGGGCCGCTGCGTCAATCCCGTTTCGGGCGGAACGATTCCCAGTTTTTTCTGCCGCTCCAGTGTCTTTTGCCGGTAGACGTCCCAGCCCTCGTCGAACTGGCCCTTGTATTTGTCCGCCCACTGCTTGAACACGTGGTGCGGGGCGTGGGTGGCGCCGGTGGAGTAGTACATCATCCATGGCTTCTCCGCATCCTGAGCGCGGACGGCGTGCAACCACTCGACCGCCTTGTCGGTCAGATCGTCGGGGAAGTAGTACGGCCGGCCGCCCTTGCCGGGCGGGACCCCAAGCACCGAGTTGTCCTCGGTGATGATCGGGTCGTACTGCCCCGCCGCGCCCGACAGGAAACCCCAATAGTGGTCGAATCCCCACCCCAGTGGCCAGTTGTCGAACGGCCCCGCCGCGCCCTGAACGTTGTCGGGCGTCAAATGCCACTTGCCGAAACCGCCAGTCACGTAGCCGTTGTCGCGCAGAATGCGCGGCAACGCAGCGCAGCTGCGCGGCTTGACCGACGAATAGCCCGGGAACGGACCGGGATACTCCGCGATCGAGCCGAAACCGACCCGGTGGTGATTGCGCCCAGTCAGCAGTGCCGCGCGGGTAGGCGAACACACGGCGGTGACATGGAAGCGGTTGTACGTCAAGCCATTGTTCGCGACCCGCGTCAGGGTCGGAGTCCGGATCGCGCCGCCGAAGGTATCGGGGCCACCGAAACCCGCGTCATCGATTAGCACCATCAACACGTTCGGCGCCCCGTCCGGCGCCTCAGGACCCGGAACGATCGTCCAGTCGCCCACCGACTCGCCCATGGTGCGGCCCATCACCCCGCCGAAACTGCGGTCGGGGAGAGGCAGGCGGGTGCGATCGGGATTGAACTTGGCCATCGCCTCAGCCAGCGCGCCCTCCAGGCCTCTGAAGGTAGAGCTATCCAGTGCGACAACGGATTTCATCGGGGAGCCGGAAAGAGTCTGCTCGACGGCAAGGCGGCTCTCCGCAGGCAACACGGCGATCACCGCACCTGTACCGGCGGCCAACGCCTGGCCGATCTTCTCGCCGAGGCCGCTCTTGAGCCGATGGTCGGCGAACGTGCCGGCCACCGCACCGGCGGCGGCGCCGATTGCCGCGGACGCCAACAGCGCCGGGGAGAACAGGCCCACAGCCAGGCCCACCCCGGCGCCCCATGCAGCACCCCGGCGCCCTAGCCTGTTGCCGGTATCAATCAACGCTGGTTTGCCCTCGGCGTCCTTGCCGACCAGGACCGCGCCCGTCAGGCTGATGGATTTGTCCTTGACCCGATCGGTGAGTGCCTGGAATTCGGTCTGCGCCGTGCCGAGGTCCTGATAGCCGGCCACCAAGACCACCGCATGCTCTTCACTCATGGGAACCCCTTCCGTGGATTGGCCGACTTGAGGCCTCCCCGAAGTCCGTACTGGTGATACTTGTCCGCCGCACACATGACCGCCAGGGGCCAATGGCCCTGACAGCAGAACCTCCTTGCCGGGCCGCCTGCCGATTTCAGCCGTGCATCGAGGTTGCGGCGATTAGCCTGTCGGGACATGTCCGTAGTCCGCGGTACATCACTGGCGAACTACCCTCGCCTGGTCGCCGAACTGGGTGGTGATCCAGTGCGCCTGCTGGACGCGGCCGGCATCCGGCCCCGCGACGTCGGCGAATACGACGTGTTCATTCCGTTGTCCGGTGTGCTGCAGGCGATCGAGTCTGCCGCCAAGGCCACCGCCACGCCCGATTTCGGGCGACGCCTGGCGGCGCGGCAGGGCATCGAGATCCTCGGACCGGTCGGTGTGGCCGCACGCACCGCAGCCACAGTCGCCGACGCGTTCACCATCTTCGGTACCTACATGGCCGCCTACAGCCCCGCCATCGGGATCCGCATCACGCCGCTGGCAGACCCGCAGCGGTCGTTCGTGGTCTTCGAGTTCCTTCTCGAACACACCCCGCCGTGTCCGCAGACCATCGAGTTGTCACTCGGGGTTTCGTTGCGGGTACTGCGATTCCTGCTCGGATCCGACTACTCGCCGCTTTCGGTGCACTTCCCTCACGACCCTTTGACCCCGCGTGAGGACTATGTCGCCTACTTCGGCTGCACACCCCACTTCGCTGAGCCGACCGCGGGTTTCACCATACGCGCAACCGATCTGCGCCGTCCCCTGCGTCGAGATGACCTCGCTCACCGAGCCATCGTCGAGTACCTCAACAGCATCACCGCACCCGAAACGGGACTCGCGCAATCGGTCCGAACGATCATCCGGCAGCTGTTGCCCACCGGGGTGGCGACGCTGGAGGTGATTGCCGCCCAGTTCAACCTGCACCCAAAAGCATTGCAGCGCCGACTTGCTGACGAGGGTACGACCCTCGCCGCCCTGGTCGACGACGTCCGCAAGGGAACGGCCGAGCGCTACCTGCGCACCACGCACATGAGCCTGTCCCATCTCACCCGCGAACTGGGCTACGCCGAACAAAGCGTGCTGACCCGCGCGTGCGGGCGCTGGTTCGGATGTGGGCCTGCCGCCTATCGCAAGCGGCAAGGGCCACCGACTCGGCGAACGGCGAAGTCCACCGCGTAGCTGACACGCTGCGCCGGCAGTGCCGCCGTCGATTTGGCCGAAAGGTTCCGCCTCGCGTGCGTCGGCGTCATCGGGATCAGGCGGTGGCTGTGTCTATGCCGGCGATGACAAAGACGACCATTGCGCAGAAAAATGCGTACCACGCCAGTGTTGTCCACATTTTGTATCCTTATCGAAATTCCCTGTTGTGCAATGACTTCCGACATGCCCTGCCGGGAGTGGATTGGTTTTCAACCGTTGACTCAACGATGCCTCACGAGCCCGCTCGCGGTCTTGACCATCCGGGACAGAAATTTGACTTTGCAGTACACCCCACAATAGACAAGCTCCTACCAGCCACATCGGCGGAATCCAGCCCAGACCCTCGCCCCCAGGCGCTTATAGCTCGGGCGCGTTTCATGGTGGATCCGCCACCGGGGTCCCATGGCACATGCGCCATAGCAACGGGATCCGCGATCAGCTCGGCTATAGACGGCGTTTCGTAGGTCTGGCGTCAGGTCCTGGCGGCCTGGTGAGGGTCGATAGTTACGCGGTACCTTTTCCGCCCGTCTAAGGCGGTTCTGATCCCTATTCTTTCCGCATGACAACGTATGCCTTGGTGCACGGGGCGTGGCACGGCGCTTGGTGTTGGGAAAAGGTGACTCCGCTTCTTCAGCAAGCCGGCCATGACGTGGTCGCGCCGGACCTGCCGAGCGACGATGGGTCGGCAGACTTCGACACCTACGCGGATGTGATGTGCAGCGCCCTGCAGGGCTGCGACGACGATGTGGTGGTCGTGGGGCACT
Organism: Mycobacterium sp.; assembly: GCF_035623875.1. Taxonomy (GTDB): domain Bacteria; phylum Actinomycetota; class Actinomycetes; order Mycobacteriales; family Mycobacteriaceae; genus Mycobacterium. The sequence continues at coordinate 24,363 of NZ_DASPSP010000152.1, forward strand.
CGTTGGGCGGTCCCACGGCGACGTTGGTCGCGGCTCGACAGGCTGCGCGGCATTTGGTGTATCTGTGTGCCGTGGTTCCAGAGGTCGGACTCAGCTTGGTAGACCAAGGGCTGGAGCAGATTACGCCGGAATTTGCCAACGGATGGGTCAAGGGGTTGAGTGCGCCTGACGAGAAAGGACGGATGGTATGGGTCGACTTTGACTTTGTGCGAAAGATGTTCTATGCCGACTGCGACGAACCTACCGTGGCAGCAGCGATCGATCACCTGCGACCCCAGGCCGCTTACCCATGGACGCTGCCTTGCTCGCTGACCGAACCGCCCTCCGTCCCTTGTACTTACGTTGTCTGCGCCGAAGATCAGATAGTCACTGCTGAGTGGTCGAAGCGAATTGCTCACCGCATCGGCGCAGACATCGTAGAACTGCCAGGCAGTCATTCACCGCTTCTTTCACGACCGTCAGCGGTAGCTGAAGTCCTGCTGCGTGTGGCTGACGAAGAGTAGCGCGCCAGGTGCGGGCACGTGGTGACGAGGCCCGCCATCGCGAATACCGGGATCGCTCCCGGGATATGGCGAGAACGCTTGGCTACGACGGGCATATCGCGTGGGTCGAGGCGATGCCATGACGGCGGGGTTTCTGCATCCGCATCGATACGTGGCTTCCAGCTGGCAATCTCGTCCCATCCTCAACACCCCGGCGCTTGGAACCCCCTAAAGGTTTGCATGCCGGTGGCGAAATTCGTGCCGAAATCCCCCACTAGCGCAGCGGCCGTGACAACGAGCGGCTGCGCCTGGCAGCCGGCATCGCAGCAATCCTGATGACCGCTGCGGGCTTCGCCTGCGCGGCGAATCAAGCGTCCCCCGCGCGGCGAAAGTTCTTTTCACACACCGCAATACCGTCTTGACCCGCATCGCACGCGCCGAACGCCTGCTACCCAAACCCCTCACCCAACAGCCATGAGGTCGCGGTCGCCCTCGAACTGGCCGCCGGGATTACCTAACCGCGCCGATATCCGGCCCGATAAGCGGGACCAAGGATGCAGGTCACTAGCGTGCCGATCGCTCGATCAGTGCATCGAGGTTGCGCTCACCGTCCCTGGTCTGCGCACCACCGGCCACGACGGCGTCGAACCGCGCCTCCAGTTCGGGGTCTGCGAGTGTCTGGTTGAACTGGAACCCCTCCTCGAGAAGGCCGGCTTCGATCGATCCCGTCGCCGCGTCAACTGCGATCTTGGCCCTCCGGACTGCGTCGGCTGGGAAGGACGCGATTCGGCGCGCCAACTTTTCCACGAACGGGCCGAGCTCGTCCGGCGGTAAGGTGCGGTTCACCCAGCCGTACCGCTCTGCGGTGTCGGCGTCGAAATCGCAGCAGCCGAGCACAACTTCCAACGCGCGGCCGCGGCCCATGACCCGGGCCAGCCGTTGCGTGCCACCACCACCCGGGATGAGTCCGAGCGCAACCTCGGGCTGCCCGAAGACCGCACGCCCTCGAGCCGCGAAGCGAAGGTCGAGCGACAAGGCCAACTCGCTTCCACCGCCACGTGCCCTGCCCTCAAGCTGAGCAATTGTCACCAGCGGCAATGTGCGCCAGCGCTCCACAAGCTGGTGAAACGGGCCCAACTGGTCACTTCGCTCTGTTACGTCTCGCGGCAACTGACGGATGAGGTCCAGGTCGGCATGAGCGATAAAGAACTCCGGATCAGCACTGCGGAAGACCGTGACGCGCACCGACCGGGCCAGCAGGTCGTCAGGCAGACGCACCAGATCCCCTAGCATCGCGACGTCGAGCAGATTAACCGGCGGATGATCGATCGTCACGAATGCGACCCCTCCGTCGACACCAACACGCAACGTTTCATACTCGTCCATTGACGAAGACTCCCACGACACGGTGGGAGATGGAACCAAACGTCGCTAGGAGCGCGATAGGTTCCGCCGGGATCGCAACAGCTTCTCGATTAGCGTTGCGATGTGTTTGCCTGCGGAACCACGGCCACCATACCCCGGATCGCACCGAATCAAAGCGATGCGCCCAAAGACTTTCCGGGCCGTGATTCCCCAATCGGCCGGGGCCGGGAGTCGCAGACGCCACAAACACACCGAAACGCATCGAAACGGACCGGAATAGCACGCCAGATCGGGCACGCTAGGGGCACGCCCCAGCTTGTTTTCGACGTTTGTGCTGGTAGAACGAGTGCCCCCGGCAGGATTCGAACCTGCGACACCGGCTTTAGGAGAGCCGTGCTCTATCCCCTGAGCTACGAGGGCGAGACGCCAAAGTGTAGCGGGCATCACAACGTCCGCGCGATGCGCCCGGCGCGAGATGACACGCCGCTTACGGAGTGGAAAACACCACACAGTCGTGCAGGCAGCCTTTGGCGGACCCGGGAGTGTTCGGGTCGGCGTTCCGATGCAACAGCGCGCGCGTCGGTACCACCCGAAGCGCGGCGGTGTCGTCACTGGAGTCGCTCGTTTCGGCCACTTCGGCCCGACCATCGACGATGAGCGAGTAGCCACCCGGCTCGCTCGGTGGCCACAACAGCGTGACGGTGCTGCGGCTTTCGACGTTTCTGCGGGTTCGGCCGCCGACTAGCCCGACGTCCATGACGCGTTCGCGCAGCTCGGGTTCGACGGTCACGCTGTGCACCCGGTAGTCGTCATCGACGGTGACCAGATAGGCAAAACGGTAGTCGTTCAATGCGGCAGCCAGGCGTGTGAAGTCGACTTTCTCTGCTGACTTGGTACCCATCCTCAAAGCGTATAGGCGGTCTTCCCGAGGTTCGTCATCCCGCGGAGTCGCCGCGATCAAACTTCTGTTGTCTTTCACGTGCGCGGAACCGCCTTGCTTCCCTGGCCAGCCAGACGTGGCTAGCACCCAGGCGCCTACCACGTCTACGGGCCATCCGGAATCCGCTACTACAAAGGCCCCTCCTCGCCCCCCGAGGAGCGTGGATCGCTGCCCATGGATGTCGCGTCGTCAGCAGGCGACGGCACCGCAGCGACCCGCAGCTATGTCGCACGTCGCGACGACGACATGCTCTACGCGGTCGACTCGCAGCGCGGCGGCGAAGGATTGACGGTGTTGGCCGCGACCCGGCTGCCGTCGCCGATCCGGCGAATCGGCACCGACGACACCCGCATTTACGCTGCCACTGACCAGGAAGTGGTGAGCGTCGCCAACCCGCGCCTCTGACAGAACAAACGGAGGACAATGGCTGCTGAGATGGACGAAAAACCCGCACCGATCACCGTTGACGATGATGTCGACTGGCTCACCGAACAGATAGAGGCGCTCAAACAACTTGGTCAAAAAGGCGAAGTGGACGAAGGCGAGAAATACGACTTCAGCATCAGATGGGGTGCGGCGCTTGCCGGGCGGCTACCCCGGCTGGTGCACTACAGTGCGCGCGGGCTGCTCGACGAGGCCGATGAGCGCCGTTTTCAAGCGCTGTGTGACGAGCTCCGCGCGCTGTCCGACGTGATCGAGCGCATCGGGCTTGCTCGGCCGGCGTTCAGCGAGGAGCCGAAGCCAGCCAGGTCGCGGCGCGGGCTTCTTCACCGTCGCCGCTGAGAAAGTCCTTCTCGCGCAATCTGATTCCGGTGTGCGGCTGCGCGCAGTTCGGGTTACGGCACGTCAATGCCACCATGTACGCATCGTCGTCTTCATCGAGGAACAGAAATCCTAGGTAAAGCGCATGGCCGACGTTGAAATCGGTTGCGCCGCAGGCCTCGCAGTGCCCGCCTTTGGCGGCGAGTTGGGCCAGAACCCGATCGCGGTCGGCGGGAGCCAGGTTGATCAGCTCCGGGCGCACCATCGCCGGGTCGGCCATGTCAGATCTCCACGTCCTTGGCGTAGTAGACGTTGTCCTCTCGCCAGCCGCCCGCGCCCTTGCCGATGCCGGAGTAGTCGTTGACGAACTCGATTTGGTTGATCCACTTGGCCATCTTGAAACCGACCTGGGTCTCCACCCGCAGCCGCAACGGTGCGCCGTGTTTGATCGGCAACGGCTTGCCGTTCATCTCGTAGGCGAGGATGGTCTGCGGCTTGTAGGCCAGTTCGAGGTCCATCACCTCGTAGAACTGGCCTCCGCCGTGCGAGGCGGGCTCGTCTCGGTCGTTGTCCTGCATGGTCATCGAGCAGATGTACTTTGCCTCCGGCAGCGGCCGCACCAGTTCCACCAAGGTGCTCAGATGCAGGCCGCTCCACTGCCCGATGCTCGTCCAACCCTGGACGCAGTTGTGCATGACCCGTTGGACTTCCGGCGCGCCCAGCGCGCGCAACTCGGCCAAATCCAACGTCACCGGATTCTCGACCAAGCCCCCAACCCGCAGCCGCCAGTCGACGAAGTTGTGTACGGCCATCACCTTGTACTCGGTCGAGCAGGGTGGCTTGCCGTTGACACGGTGTTGCGTGGTCAGTTTCCGCTCCGGATAGTTCTGCCGCGAATCCAACGGCCGCAACAGAATCCGCCGTGCGCAGCCGACCACCGCGTCCAGCCTGCGCTGAACCGAACGAGGGTTGCGCAGGCTCCACAGCGTTGCCGCGACGTGGATGGCGATGACCGTCGCGATGATCAGCAGCGAACACGCGGTCGCCCAGTTGGTGTTGCGGACCGAGCCGAAGATCATCGCCGCGGTCAGCTTGCCCCAGCCCCAAAAGAAGACCATCGACAGATGGACGGCGATGAAGCCGACAAAGGCGACCAGCCCCACGAAATGCAGGCTGCGCGCCCATTGCCGGCCGCCCCACATCTGGACGTACCACGGAAATCTGGCCTCTACCGCCGGGGACTGGGCGGCGCCGGTGAGGATCTGGAACGGCGCCAGCACAAAGACCACGCTTGCATAGGCCAGCTTCTGCATGGCGTCGAAGGGTTCACCCGGCAGCATCGGCGGCAGGTTGAACGTCAGGTAGGTGACGATGTCGTTCCACGCCTCGGGGAAGATCGACCACGACGCGGGCCAGTAGCGATGCCACTGTCCGGTCGCGAAAAGCAGGATGTAGTAGGAGAGTCCGACCAGAATCCAGCCGATCACCGCGAAAAAGTGCCAGTGCCGTCCGAGGCCCAACTGCGCGTGGCCGGGCAGCGAAATGATCGGGGAGTAGTCCTCCTCTTCGTCGAGGGTGTCGTACAGCTTGTTCTGCGGCATCACCTTGCGGGTGAAGCGTGCCCACTCGCTTCCGGGTCTGCTGTCGTCGTTCCAGTACAGCTTCGGATGGGTAGCGAGGATCTCGATCCCGCTACGGATGATCAACGTGACGAACAACAGGTTGAGCCAATGGTCGACTCGCAGCCACACCGGATAATCGAACGTCGTCATCGCGGCGTTCCCATTAGTCGGACCACCGCTGCCGTTGGGGATAAGCCACGTTGATCCCCAGCAGCACCGATATGTGCACAGCGATGAAGCCCAACGCGAACGCACCCGCCAACGTCCCGGGTGCGAAATCCCACCGGCCGGTCACCGCCACCAGCCCCGGCAGGGTCGCCACTCGACTGGCCAGGTACACGCCCAGAAAGACGACCGAAACCAGATCACCGAAAAACCATCCTAATTGCGGCACACGGGGATTGCGGCCCAGCCACAGAAACGAGGCAGCTAACAGACAGCAGGCTCCCAGGATGGCGGCGTAGACGACGAAATACACCGGCAACGGCGGCTGGCTGGTCAACACATAGACATGCGCCGCGGCGATTCCGGTCAGCAGCGCTGTGCCCAGCAGAGTCACCGTTCGGGGCAGATTGAAGGCGACGTAGCCCCTCAGGCGAAGCCAATCGTAAGCCCGGCTGCGCTTCCATCTTTCGATGACCGCACTCACGGCGAGCGTGTACCCGATTGCCTCAATCCCCAAACGCTTTAGGGGTTTCGACGATCACGGTGGTGGCCTTGACGACCGCGACGGCCAGACTGCCTGGCTCGAGTTTCAGTTTGCGTGCGGCCCCGGTACTCATCAGGGAGACGACGGTGTGCCTGCCGAGCTACCTGTGCCGAGCGGGTTTGGCGGTAACGGTCGGGCGTTGTTGCGCCAGAACTCGGCCAAGCACATCGCCGGACGGTGTCGTCGCTGACCCCAGTAGCTCAGCGGCCTGATGGATCCGCATCGCTGGCACGGATAGATGCTAGAACCGGGCCGATGGATAATGTAAGAATTGTTCGCGATCAGATTCGGATGGTGCCATGACGATCACGACGCTCGGCCTTCCGCGAGTGCCGCGTCGCTTCGGTGGCCCGGCGACGCAGCCCCCGTCCACCGGCCCGTTGATCGACAGCCATGGGCGACTCGCGACTGATTTGCGGGTGTCCCTGACCGACCGCTGCAATCTGCGATGCACCTACTGCATGCCCGCCGCGGGTCTGCCGTGGACGGCGGCCGAGCAGCTGCTGCAACCCGACGAAATCATCAGGCTGGTGCGGATGGGTGTGACCCGACTGGGCATCACCAAGGTGCGGTTCACTGGTGGAGAACCGTTGCTGGCCAAGGACCTTGAAGAGATCATCGCCGCAACGGCCGAGCTCCGGCCGCGGCCGCAACTCGCGCTGACCACCAACGGGGTCTTGTTGGCCAAGCGCGCGGAGGCGTTGGCACGGGCCGGCTTGGACCGGGTGAACGTGTCGCTGGACAGCGTCGATTACCTGCACTTCGCTGCGATCACCCGCCGCGATCGACTGTCCGACGTGCTGGCCGGCCTGGCCGCGGCGCACGCAGCGGGTCTGCGACCGGTGAAGGTGAATGCCGTACTGGACCCGCTGACCGGCCTCGACGACGCGGTGTCGCTGGTGCGGTTCTGCCTCGATTACGACTACCAGTTGCGGATCATCGAGCAGATGCCGCTCGATGCCGGACATCAATGGCGCCGTGAGGCCACGGTGACCGCGAACCAAGTGCTGGCGCAGCTGCGACGTCATTCGTTCAGGCTGGAACCCGATCGGGCGCCGCGGGGTTCGGCGGCAGCCGAGTTGTGGAGGATCACTGATCCCGGGACTGGACGCACCGGGAAGGTCGGGATCATCGCCTCGGTGTCGCACCCGTTCTGCTCGACATGTAACCGCGCCCGGTTGACCGCTGACGGGCAGCTCCGTAGTTGCCTGTTTGCCATCGAGGAGACCGACCTGCGGGGGCTGCTGCGCAGCGGCGCCAACGACGCCGCGATCGAGGCGGCATGGCGGACCGCGATGTGGGGCAAACCGGCGGGTCACGGCATCAACGACCCTGACTTCGTCCAACCGGCGCGGCCGATGAGCGCAATTGGTGGCTGAGGTGGCGGCCGACGCAATCACCGTGCGGTATTTCGCGGCCGCCCGCGCAGCCGCAGGATCCGATTGCGAGCAGCTGACCGTGCGTTCCGGCGCCACGGTCGGCGAGCTTGTCGACACGCTGGGTGGCCGCAGCCCGGAACTCGCCCTGGTGCTTGGCCGGTGCTCCTTCCTCTGCGACGGTCTGGCGGTTCGCGACCAAGCCCAACCGCTGCAGGCGGGCAACACGATCGACGTACTGCCGCCGTTCGCTGGAGGATGAATGTGGGCTGCTAAGTCGAGCCCACCCACTCGTCGGTTCCGTCGGCGAAAACCTGGCGTTTCCACACCGGTAATCGCGCCTTGATGGTGTCCACCAGCCGTGCGCAGGTGGCAAACGCCGCTTGGCGATGATCGGCGGCGACCGCGGCGACCAACGCCGCCTCGCCGACCTGCAAGACGCCAATCCGGTGACTGGCCGCAATAGCCCGCGTCCCGGGCGACTGCGCCGCGACCTCTGCGACGACTTCGGCGATGACATCGGCGGCCGACGGGTGGGCGGAATATTCCAGCTTCACCACCTGGCGTCCGTTGTCGTGGTCGCGAATCATCCCGACGAACCCCACAACGGCTCCCGCCGCCTGATGGCTCACCAGTTCCTGGTGTTCGGCCAGCAGGATCGGTTGATCCGTCAGCGCGGCACGAACTACCAGGCACCTCACGATTACCAACTATATTTACTGACGCCATGCGGTCGGTCGAGGAGCATCAACGCGTTGTCGCCGGGCTGATTACTGCCCGGCCCGCCGGCATCGCCGAACTGCCCGACGCCGAGGGCCGGGTGCTGTCCCACGATGTGACCGCGACGGTGTCGCTGCCGGTTTTCGACAACTCTGCGATGGACGGTTACGCGGTGCGTGCCGACGAGGTAGCCTCGGCGACGGCCGACCATCCGGTGAAACTGCCGGTGGCCGAAGACATTCCAGCCGGTCGGACCGACGTCCCCACCCTCGGGCCGGGCACCGCGCATCGGATCATGACTGGCGCGCCGATCCCGGCCGGGGCGACGGCGATAGTGCCCGTCGAGGCCACCGACGGGCGGACCGATGTGGTGCGGATCCACGCACCCAGCGCCGAGGGCAAATACATCCGCCGGGCCGGCGAGGACGTCGCCGCCGGCAGCACGGTGTTGCCGGCCGGGCAGGTGGTCACGCCGGCGGTGGTTGGCCTGGTCGCCGCGCTGGGACTGCATGAGCTGTCGGTGATTCCGCGTCAGCGGGTGCTGATCATTTCCACCGGATCAGAGCTCGTGTCGCCAGGCACGCCGCTGCGGCCGGGTCAGATTTACGAGTCGAACTCGCCGATGCTGGCCGCGGCCGTCCGCGACGCCGGCGCCGAGGTGGTCGTCACCGCGGTTGCCGGCGACGACGTCGCCGAGTTCGCCGCGTTGCTCGACCGATACGCCGCCGAGTCGGACCTGATCATCACCAGCGGCGGCGTCAGCGCGGGTGCCTACGAGGTCGTCAAGGACGCCTTCGGCCGAGCCGGTGATCAGGGCGTGGAGTTCGTGAAGGTGGCGATGCAGCCAGGCATGCCGCAGGGCACCGGCCGGGTGGCCGACACGCCGATCGTCACCCTGCCCGGTAATCCGGTCAGTGCCCTGGTGTCCTTCGAGGTGTTCATCCGTCCGGCACTGCGTTCAGCCATGGGGCTGCCCGATCCGCACCGGCCGCGGCGATCCGCCGTGCTGACCGAGACGTTGACCGCACCGGCCGGCAAGCGCCAGTTTCGCCGCGGGATTTTCGACGCCGCCGCCGGCACCGTCGTGAGCCACGGCCCGCCGGGGTCACACCATCTGGGGTCACTGGCGTCGGCGAATTGCCTGCTGGATTTCCCGGCGGAGGTCACGGAGATTCCGGCCGGCTCTGCGGTGCAGATCTGGGACCTGCGCTAGTTACCTGTCAGAATGGGACGCGTGATGTCCGACGCCGCGGCGACGCCGCCGTCGGGGGCGGGTCCGCTCTCGCACATCGACGATCAGGGCGCGGCGCATATGGTCGACGTCACCGGCAAGGCGGCCACCAAGCGCACCGCGGTCGCCGCGGGCTCGCTGCGTACTTCCTCGCGAGTGGTGGAGCTGATCGCCGCGGGCGGACTGCCGAAAGGCGATGCCCTGGCCACTGCGCGGGTTGCGGGCATTCTGGCCGCCAAGCGCACCAGCGACCTGATTCCACTGTGTCATCAGTTGGCGCTCACCGGCGTCGACATCGAATTCTGTGTTGCTGAGACGGATGTCGACATCACCGCGACGGTGCGCAGCACCGACCGCACCGGGGTCGAGATGGAGGCGCTGACCGCGGTGAGCGTGGCGGCCCTGACCCTGTACGACATGATCAAAGCAGTCGATCCGGCTGCGCGTATCGACGACATCCGGGTGTTGCGGAAGGACGGCGGCCGGCACGGAACATGGGAGCGGTGATGACTGACCGATCCGCGCGGATCATCATCGCCTCGACTCGCGCGTCGGCCGGGGTCTACGAAGATCGCTGCGGGCCTTTGATATCGGAATGGCTTGTGCAGCATGGATTCTCGTCGGTACAGCCGGTGCTGGTCGGTGACGGCGAGCCGGTGGGTCAGGCGCTGCGTGACGCGATCGCCGAGGCTGTCGACGTGGTGATCACCTCCGGTGGCACCGGCATCTCGCCCAGCGACAGCACCCCGGACCAGACCGCGGCGGTGCTTGACTACATGATTCCCGGGCTGGCTGATGCCATCCGGCGTTCCGGTTTACCGAAGGTGCCGACCTCGGTGCTGTCCCGCGGCATCTGCGGCGTGGCGGGGCGGACCTTGGTGGTCAACCTGCCGGGTTCGCCGGGCGGGGTGCGTGACGGTCTTCGGGTGCTCGCCGACGTGCTGGACCATGCGCTGGACCAAATCGCCGGTAAAGACCACCCACGATAAACCAAATCAGCAGTGCCCCAACGAGTGCGACGGCGAGATTGCTGAGGAAGCCGGTGATTCCGACCGCTAGGGCGATTGCCCACTGCCAGGGTCCCCGCAGGTCTCTCAGCAACATGATGTGCAGCAGGCCGGCGACCGTCAGCAGACCTGCCAGGATTGGCACCGGAAAGCCGGCCAGCGCAGCGGTCAGGGTCGCTCCGATCGCCAGCGCAAGCGCGATCAGCGCACTGCCCAACATGATTGGTGCCCCGCCACTGCGGGCGCCGAAGCTGCGATGCGCTGTCATCCCGCCGGCGCCGTGACACACCGGCATCCCGCTGATCGAGCCGGCGAACAGGTTGGCCAAACCAAGAGTGATCGCCAGGCGGCCTGGTCGCACCCGGCGGGCCGCATCGCCGAAGTAGGCGCGGGCCGTGTCCGCGGTGGCCAAACACGAGTTGGCGAACGACAACGGTAACTGCGGCAGCACCAGGGCTACAGCCGCGGCGGAGAGGGCGGCCCAACTCAGGTGTGGGACGTGCAGCGCCGACGGGCCGAAGCTGACCGAGCCGTGGAAGGTCAGCACCATCGTCACCACGGCGATCGCCAGAAAGACCAGGGTGACCTGCCGGCGTCGCAACAGCAGCGCCAATGCGATCACCACCACGGTGGCGCCCGCCAGCCACCAGATCGAGCGCCGGTGGTCGGTGAACGCTTTCGGCGTCGCAGACACCAGCTTCCACGCCAACTGAAAGAACAGCAGTCCCACCGAGAGCTGAATCCCCCGAATGATCGGCTGCGGGAACACCTTCCCGACCCAATCCAACAGGCCCGAAACCCCAAGCGTCACAAAAATGACGCCCAGCAGCAGGGCGCCGGCGGCGATATCGTCAGCTCCGAAACCGTGCGCGATCGCGATCGCCCCGAACGCCTTCAACGGCTGCACCGGCACCGGAAGTCGATACACCAGGCCGGCCACCACGTACAGCAGCCCGGCCGGCAACAGCACCGCAGTCGGCGTGAGCCCGTTCTTGACGATCAATGCCACCGCGATCGGCACCAGAACCCCCAGATCGCCGACCGCTCCGGCTAATTCCGCCCGGTCGAACCGAAACGAGCCGGCACGCGACTGCGGCAGGTTGTCGACAACGGTCATCGGAATTCCGCGATCACCTTGGCGAAGGTTTCAGCATGGTGTTCCTGCACAGTGACGGACGTGAGCCCGTAGGTGTCCCGGTAGCCGCGCAACGTATCGGCGATGTCGCGGGGCGATCCGCTCAGCACGGCAGGCAATGCCAGCAACTGCTCGTCGGACAGGGTGGGCGCATACCTGCGAGTCATCGACAGGTCGGGTTTCCCGGAGCTGTCTGACACCCCTGTGATCGCCAGGTTCAACTCGAGATCGGCGAACCGGTCACCGGCGGCGGCGCGGACGAACTCGATGCGTTCGGCGAGCGGGTCGCCGACCCCGCGGTCGTTGGCACCCGTCAGACCGATGATGTCGGCATGCGTGGCGGCCACCGTCAGCAATCGATTTCCGTTGCCGGCGATCAGGATCGGCACGTTGGGTAGGTGCTTCTTCAGGTAAGTGGTGACGTGCTCGAGGTAGTCGACGCGTTGACCGGCACTCGGGTACGGCAACTCGGCGGCCTCGAATTCCTCCCGCACGTAGCCCGCCCCGAGGCCGAGTTCGAGGCGGCCGTCGCTGAGGTCATTGACGGCGGCTGCGTCGCGAGCCAACAGGGCCGGCTTGTAGAAGCAGGCGTTGAGCACGTAGGTCCCCAGCCGCACGGTGGAAGTGGCCGCCGCGATCGCCGTCAGCACCGGAAACGGTGCCGGCGCGCCGAGGTGGTCAGGGAGATGAAGGATGTCGAATCCGGCGTTCTCCAGGCGTCGTGCCTTATCCCGCAGCGCGGCACTTGACTTGGCGGTGTGGATGCCTATCGAGAAGCGAAAGGAACGAGACGCCTGTGCGGCCATCAGCCAACTCCGATCGTGTTGTTATTCGGATTGCAATTTCCAGGAGCGCGCGGCGGCCGTAAGGCCTTGCACCAGAGCAGAAGTCACCGGTGACAAACCGTCGTCACCCGGGAGGGGACTGCGCGGGCTGATGCCCCTGACCCGGGTCGGCAGCTCCAGCTGGGTCCCGCCGTCGCGGGTCCGGTTGACCGGGTTGTGCGGATGCAGCCCGCGGAGCTCGAGCGGGATCTGGTCGATGTCGGTGACGACCTGATAGCCGGGCAGGTCGAGGTGGCCGGCCACGTGAGCGGCCAGCGCCCGGTTGCTGCCTCCGGCCAACAGCTGCGTGCCGCGGCCGATCCGCCCGTATCCGTGCAGCGAGATCGCGATGTCGACGTGCACGAGGAACTCCGCGAGTCGGGCCGACTGGTCAGCGCGGAAGCGGGCCGACGACAAGTGATGTGGATAGCGGTCGGGATGTCGCACCAGATACACCGACGCGCCGGCCGCGTCGGCGGCACGCTCGGCAATCACGTCGGTCATCTCTTCCAGGCCGCCGCCGTGAATGGCGAGAAAGCCGAAGCGCGACCGCAGCCGGCTTTCCTCGCTCACCCCGGCCTCCGATAGCAACTCGGAAAGCGACTCTGGCGCAGGCGTTGTGGGCCGCGACCGTGGGCGAGGCCAACGAGCCGGGTCCCATCGGCGCAAAAAGTCGATCCAGCGCTTCGGCAACCGGTGATGGACTGCTCCGTCGATGATGCGTTCGAGGTAGCCGGGCCGCGGCGCACCCGGATGTACTCGGTCGTCGATGTAGACCCAGGCATCCAACGGCCCGTCGTTGGTCTTCACAGTCAGCTGGTCGCGGCGGTAACGCCGCGGCACGCCCTCGGCGCTGTCCAAAGTGGCCAGGTCGTGATCGGATAGCTGCCAGACGACTCCGTGCACTTCCACGCCGTCAAACGGCTCCACGGTGGCTACGCCGCGCTGATTGATCAGCCAGTCGTGGTCGGCCAGCACCGCCCGCCGGGGATTGGTGGCGTCGGGACACCGTTGCGCCATCTGCTGCACGCACAGGTTCGACCCGTACGCAAAGTAGGTATGACGGCGCGCCGGCACGAGTTTCATGTTAGCGGGGCGAAGTATTTGGCCGGCCTCAGCCACGGGTGGTGGTCAATGGGACCCTGTATGGCCAGACGACCGCTACGTCATCTGGACGCCTACACTGGATCCAGTCGCCGGACGTTACGTGTTCGGCCAAATCCCTCAACAACTCTTGGGCGGTGCCACCGACACAGTGATATGAGCGGGTAATGGCCGCGAGGTTAATTCCGGCGCGTCACGCTGTTGGTGCCAGCGCTTCGGTGCAAGGATTACTCAATGGACGCTTCGGTAGGCGACAGCACGCGGGACCGCGACACGATCGAACGGGAATTGCGATTGCTGGTCAGCGTTCGGAGTGCGTACCGGCAGCGGGGCGGAGCGCTGCCGCCGGTAAGCCAGATGGACGCTCTGTTGGACGAACTCCTGGAGCTGGGCCCGCCGGTCGAGCCGAAGGCCAAGGCCAACCGCACTATGCCGAGCCGCTCACGGTGAGGTAGATCAGCACCGCATTGAGCAGGCTGATCATCACGCCGACCACCCACCCGATAGCGGTCGTGATGCGGTGATTGGTGTCGTCTCCCATTAGCGCTCGATCGCTGGTCAACCGAACCAACGGAAGCAGCGCGAACGGAATGCCGAACGACAACACGACCTGCGACAGGACCAACGTTCGGGTTGGGTTGGCGCCCAGGGCCAGAATCAACAGGGCAGGCGCCAGCGTCACCAGCTGGCGCAACAGCATCGGAACCGACCGGTAGAGCAACCCCTGCATGATCATCGCGCCGGCGTATGCGCCCACCGACGCCGACGCCAAACCCGAAACCAGTAATCCGATCGCGAAGAACACCGCGACTGTCGGGCTGACGGTGTCCCGCACCGCGGCGTAAGCGCCCTCAATGGAACCGGTGCGGCCGCGCTCCCGCATGTTGAGCGCAGCGATCAGCAGCATCGCGGCGTTCACCCCGCCGGCCACCACCATCGCCAGCCCGACGTCCAATCGGGTGACGCGCAGGAGCCGACGCCGGTGCGGGCCCGGCTCGGGATGGCCGTGCCGGTCGCGGGCCAACCCGGAATGCAGATACACCGCGTGTGGCATGACCGTCGCGCCCAGGATGGCGGCGGCCAGCAGGACACTCTCCGTCCCACCGAATCGCGGCACCAGCCCGCCGATCACGGCGTCGGGCGGCGGCGTTGCGACGAAGAAACTGGCTGTGAAGCCGATCGCAATCACCAGCAGCAATCCGGTGATGACGCGTTCGAACAGCTGCTGGCCGCGCTGGTCCTGGATTCTCAGCAGTAGCAGCGACACCGCCCCGGTGATCAGCCCGCCGATCAGCAGCGGCAGGTCGAACAGGATGCGCAGCGCAATAGCCCCGCCGATCACCTCGGCAACGTCGGTGGCCATCGCGACGATCTCGGCTTGCGCCCAATAAGCCAGCCGGGCCCGCCGGCTCAGCTGTGCGCCGACGGCTTCCGGCAGCGAGCGCCCGGTCACCAGCCCGAGCTTCGCCGACAGGTATTGCACGAGGCCGGCCATCACGTTTGCGATGACGATGACCCACAGCAGCAAGAAACCGAACTGCGCGCCCGCGCTGACGTTGGCGGCCACATTGCCCGGGTCGACATATGCGATCGCGGCGACGAATGCCGGGCCGAGCAGATACCAGCCCGTTTTGAGCGGGGCGCGGGTCTCCTGCGTCACCTAACTCACTTTCGTCCGACGAATAAGAAAGTTAGGTTAACCGAAACGTCTAGCCCGCGGCGTAGAGGCCGCGGCCGGTGACCAGCGGTAGGTCCAGCGTGGTCCGGATCCCGGGCGGGGCAGCCACCACAGCGGGGATGGCGTTGACGACGCGCATCGCGGTGGCCACCAGGCCGGCGTGATTGTGGTCGCCCTTGCGGCTGCTCAAGCAGACGTCGACGGCGTAGGACGGTTCGCCGGTGATCTCGATGCGGTAGGAGCCACCGGGTTGGGCCGGCTGCGGCCAGTCGGGGCAAAGGTCGTCGCGCAGTCGGGTGACGTGCTCCAGGACGACGACGGGATCACCGTCGACCAATCCGAGCACCTCGAACCGCAACGCGGCGGCGCTGCCCTTCGGGATATGGCCGGAGGCGATGTCGAAGTTCTCGGGTGCCGGCTCGCGTACGTACATCTCTTCGACCGTGTCGAGTTCGAGACCGAGCCCGGCGGCGAGCTGTCGCACCACCGATCCCCACGCCAGGCTCAGCACCCCCGGTTGCAGCAGCATCGGGATCTCGTCGATCGGTTTGCCGAATCCCATCACGTCGAACATGACCGTCGGGCTGTCGTAGGTGGCGTAGTCGACGATCTCCATGCAGCGGATCTGCTCGATGTTCTGGCAGGTGCCCGCCAGCGCCAGCGGCAGCAGGTCGTTGGCGAATCCGGGATCGATGCCGTTGACGAATAGGCTCGAATTACCCTCCCGCGCAGCATCTTCGATCGGCGTAAGCATCTCCTGCGGAAGCACCTGCCATGGGTATTGCAAAAAGACCGCGCTACTGCCGACGACGTTCACCCCGGCGGCCAGGATGCGCCGGTAGTCGTCGAGGGCGTCGGGCAACCGGTTGTCGGCCATCGCGGTGTAGACCGCACACTGCGGCTTGGTGGCGAGCACCGCGTCCAAATCGGTGCTCGCGGTGATGCCGGTCGAGACATCAAGTCCGGCAAGCTCCCCGGCGTCTTTACCGGCTTTGGCATCTGATGACACCCAGACGCCGGTGAGCTCGAACTGGGGATTGCTGATCAGGGCGTGTAGTGCATGGACACCGACGTTGCCGGTGCCGATCTGGGCGACGCGAATGGCCTTGCTCATAGTTCCGCTCACAGGTCCGGGATCGGTAGGTCGAGGTTGGGGAAGGTGATGCCGCCGTCGACCTCGATCACCTTACCGGTCAGGTAGGCGCCCGCGGGTGAAGCCAAATACACTGCGGCGGCTGCGATCTCGTCAGGCCTGCCGAGACGGCGCAACGGTGTCGCCTTTTCCATCGGCGCGCGTAGCTCGTCGTTGGAGGCGACGATGTCCAACGCCGAGGTGGCAATCGACCCCGGCGCGATGGCATTGACCCGAATCCGCGGGCACAGGTCCAGCGCGGCCAGCCGGGTGTAGTGCGCGAGTGCGGCCTTGGCGGTGCCGTAGGCGGCGAAACCGCGGCCGGCCACCCGTCCCATCGTCGAGGTGATGTTGATGATGCCGCCGCCGCCGGAGTGCTCGAGCATCAGCGGCGCCGCGGCGGTGGTCAACGCGTGGGCGGTGGCGACGTTGAAGGTGAACGCGGCTTTGAGATCCTGCGTCGACGTGCTCAACAGCGCGTTGGGCATGGTGCCGCCGACGTTGTTGACGACGATGTCCAGCCGTCCGAAGGCTTCGACGGCCTGGCCGGCCAGCTCCGCGGTCACCTCGGGGTGGGCCAAGTCCCCGGCGACGACGTGGGCGCGACGTCCCGCAGCGCGGACTTGGTCGGCAACGGCCTCTAGTTCGGATTGGGTGCGCGAGGCGATGACAACGTCGGCGCCGACCTCAGCGAATGCCACTGCGATCGCCGCGCCAAGGCCACGGCCGCCACCGGTGACGACGGCGACCTTGTCGTCGAGTCGGAATTTGTCGAGGATCACGGGCGTCACCGTAACAAGGCGGCCGCGGTCTCGGAACCCCATTTCTGAAACACGTTCTAGTTTTCTTTCGCGTGTCGGTGTTTTGTCGGACCCTGTTGGCATAATCGAATATATGTTCGAGTCAACGGCGTTGTCGGCCACCAGCGAGTCGGCTGCATTGCTCGAGCAGGCGTGTGCAGCGGCGCGAAGTGAAGCACAGGCCACGGCGCGGCGACTGAACGCGATAGCCGACCTGATGGGGTTGCGGAGTCGCCAGTACGGCGACCGCGCGGAGTGGGTCGCCGATCTGTGGGACGCGATTGCCGCGGAACTGGCTGCGGCCCTGCGGGTTAGCCGCGCGCTGGCCTCGAGCTATATGTCAGATGCCGAAATCTTGCGGGAGCGGCTGCCCAAGGTGGGGGAATGTCTGGCCGCCGGAGACATCAACTACGCGATGTTCGGCGTGATCGCCTACCGCACGGCGCTGATCACCGACCCGAAGGCGCTGGCGGCGGTCGATGCGCAGGTGGCGTTGCGCGCCCCGCGTTGGCCGTCGCTCACCCGGGGCAATCTGGCGATGCGGGTTGATGCCATCGTCGCCGACGTCGATCGGGACGCGATCCGCCGGACCAACAAAGAGGTCAAAACCCGCTACCTGAATGTGTCGGAGTCGGTTCCCGGTATCGCCGAGGTGTACGGCAACGTATTCGCCAGCACCGGCCGGGCGCTGGATCGCCGATTAGATGAGTTGGCGGGCACGGTGTGTGAGGCCGATCCGCGGACGAGGGCGCAGCGCCGCGCGGATGCGTTGGGCGCTCTGGTCGTCGGCGCCGACCGGCTGACGTGCACCTGCGGGGATCCCGACTGCGCGGAGACGCGGGGTCGCATGCGAAACCGCAATGTGGTGATCCATGTGGTCGCCGAGCAGGCCAGCATCGACGGCAACGGGACCACGCCGGGGTACATGGCCGGCGCCGACGGGCTCATTCCCCCGCAGGTGGTGGCCGAACTGGCCAAGTCGGCCACACTGCACGCGCTGACCGTTCCGGAAGCGGCCGAACCGCACTACGTCCCGTCAGCCAAACTGGCCGAGTTTGTCCGGTGCCGCGACCTGACCTGCCGGGCCCCTGGTTGTGATCAGCCCGCGGTGTATTGCGACATCGACCACACCATTCCGTACGCTGACGGCGGGCCGACTCATCCGTCCAACTTGAAGTGCGTGTGCCGAAAACACCATCTGCTCAAGACTTTTTGGGGATGGCGGGACAAACAGTTGGCCGACGGTACGGTTATCTGGTCGCTGCCATCCGGGCAGACCTATGTCACCAGCCCCGGCAGCGCGATCCTGTTTCCGGCGCTGACGATTCCCACTGGTGATCTACCCGAATCCACACCGACTTCCGATGTTCGCTGTGGTGAACGCACCGCCATGATGCCCACTCGTCGACGCACTCGGGCACAGCAGCGATCGCAACGTATCACCGCAGAGCGCAACCGCAATCGCAACGACAGGCTGGCCCGGCAACGTGCCTACACATCAGCCCGTGCGGAACCGTTCGGTGACCCCGACGGACCACCGCCGTTCTGATATGGGAGACGTTGTGTCAAGTGGGCAGGGTGAAGCGGCGGCCGCGACCGTCGTCGTGGCCGCCGCTTCGTTGACCGGATGAGGTGTGCGGAGGTCTCGAGCGTGTCGTATCGACGCGTGTCAGTCTGATATACGCGGGTTGGTTATCGCAGGACGGGACTTTCGAGTCGGAGTGGGTCGCTTGTCTAGAGATCGAGCGTCATCTGTTGCGCTGCAACGTGATTGCTCATAGAACGGACGCGGGTCACTCCCAGACGCTTACCGGTACCCCGTGTTGGCCTCATCCAGACATTTGTGGGTGGCGGGTTAGTCTTCGAGTACGGCCAGCGACCAGCACCAGCCGGCCAGTTCACGAGCGATTGCCGCATTAGCGACCACCGAGCGTTTCTTGCGGTCATCGAACCGGACCCAGCGGGCGTGCAGGCGCCGATTCGCGGCCTGTCCGCGGGCACGGGCTGCTGGTGATGCAGTTTCCCAGCGTCGCCGTAGATGGCGTCCCGGCCGATAGGGCGCCCGGTGATGCCACGCCGCTTCGATCAGCAACCGGCGAGCGTGACTGTTCCCGGTCTTGGTCACCCCGCCTTGCACGCGTGTGGATCCCGAGGAACATTCAGTGGGTACCAACCCGAGGTAAGCACCGATGGACCGGCCCGACAGCCGGTGCCAGTCTCCGATTTCGGTGGCCAGTCCGAACGCCGTCAGCGTCGAAATGCCTCGCACGCACCCCAGCCGGGTCACCACCGGGGTGAACGCTGAATCGCAGGCCATCGCCGTGATCGCAGCATCGAGGCGATCACGGCGATCCACGGTGGCCAGCATCGCGTCGAAGGCCGCGTCGAAGGCCAGTTGCAGTCCCGGGGTGTCGAACCGGTGCGTCTGCAACCACAGCTGGTGCTTCTTGTTCCAGGCTTCGCCGCCGTAGTACACGATTCCTTGCCGCAAAAGAAATTTCGATAATCGATGCCGCACCGCCATCAGATCACCGCGACAGTCCTCACGGGCCCGGACCAAGTCTCGGGCGGCTTCTTGCTCGACTGAGGGCACGCTCACCACTGAGATCTCATTCAAATGCAACAAC
>NZ_DASPSP010000155.1:0-25189 GCF_035623875.1 Mycobacterium sp.
GCTCCCGCATCCTCAGACAGCATCATCGCAATGACGCGAGTTTAGGAGTGGAGCCGGCCCGCAGGCGCTGATTCGCGTCTCTGGGTCAGGACGCCAGCGCGAACTGGACGTCCACAGTCTTGGTTATCCCGGCTGGGTTGCCGCAGGCGGGCTGAATACCGGTGGTTTGGACGGTGCCTGCGAGGGTGTTCGGGTCCCACGTGCGGTGGCCAGCGATGGCGTCGGGAACGATGGTGCCGTCCGGGCATTCTGCGACATCGGTGGTGTCTAACACCCATTGGCCGTTCACCAAATTAGCCTGCCCCACAGGCGGTCCACCGGGTGTGTGAGCTGCTGAGGCGCATCCGTCACCGCAGGGACTGAAGTACCAATTGTTGGTGACCGGATGACCCTCGACGGTCAACGGCTGACCGGTTTTTGGGTTTATCTGAGTCGAGATGTAGTGGCCGTTCGTCTGGAAATCAGAAGGAATCGGTGCAGGCCCCGCCGGTCCCCACGCGCCCGCGGGGGCGGCTAGTCCGAGAGCGAGACCGGCGAGAAAGCCGGTGGCGGTGATGCACCGTGCGATTGCCATGACCTTGTTCCTCCTACGGAGTCGTTAAGGATATCCACTACCGGTCGGTGTATCACGGCAGATCCTCAGGTTGGTAGGTATTTGGCATTTCCGCCCATCGGTGTTTCCTAACCTAGAGTCTGCGTTTGCCTGCTGTTAACCAGCAAATCCGGCGGCAGTGGACACGGCCGACTCAGTGAAATTGGTAGCGAACCGGGAGGTGTTTGAGTCCGCCGACGAACGTGGTGGCGACGAACTGTGCAGGCCCGGTCAATTCAATGGATTTCACCCGCGGCAACAGCTCGGTGAAGAAGCTGTTGACCTCCATGCGGGCCAGCGCTGCCCCCAGGCAGAAGTGCACACCATAGCCGAATGCCAAGTGCTTGTTGGGATCGCGGCCAACGTCGAAACGGAACGGATTTTCGAAAACGTCTTCGTCCCGATTGCCCGACACGTACGACAACAGCACCGCTTCCCCGGCCGCGATCGGGACTCCGCGCACGGTGGTGTCTTCGGTGGCGGTGCGCATGAATTCCTTGACCGGGGTGACCCATCGGATCATCTCTTCGGTGGCCAGCGGCATCAGGTCGAGGTTGTCGCGCAACCGGTCCAGCTGGTCTGGGTTCTCGGTGAGCGCATGCAGGCCGCCCGAGATCGTCGCGCTGGTGGTGTCGTGGCCGGCGGTAGCAACGATGAGGTAATAGGACACCGTGTCGATGTCGGACAGCGGCTCACCGTCGATGCGGGCGTTGGCAATGGCGGACGCGAGATCCTCGGTCGGGTGTTCCCGACGCGACGCGGTCACGCCGTTGAAGTACTGGAACATGTCGAGCAACGCGGGCAGCTGATCCTCGTTGGTGCTACCGCGTTTGAACTCGCTGTCGTCGCTGCCGAACAGCTCCTGGGTCAGCTTGAGCATTCGCGTGAAGTCCGACTCGGGAATCCCCAACAGCGACATGATCACGTAGAGCGGGTAATTGACCGCGACCTCCTGGACGAAATCGCACTCAGGTCCCACCGCCATCATCTTGTCGACGTAACTCTTGGCCAACTCGCCGACGCGGACCTTCAACGCCCGCATTGCCTTTGGACGAAACCAGTCCGCGCCGATCGCCCGCACCACCCGATGTTGCGGATCGTCCAAGTGGATCAGCGTGCGCACCCCGGCGGTGGCCTGCAGCTCGTCACCCTCCGTCGTCGTCAGGACCGGGCGCGGCCAGTTCGTGAACAGCACGTTGTCACGCTCGATGTCCAGGATGTCCGCGTGCTTGGTAATCGCCCAGAACGGCCGGTAGTTCGGCACCTCGACCCAGGACACCGGGGCGTTGGCACGCAAATGAGCCAGCGCCGCATGCAGCGTCGGCTCGTCGGCATACGCCAAGGGATCGGCCAGGACCTTGGCGGCTTCATCCATCGTCGGCGTGCTCATGGGCAGCTCCTCACTGACGCAACTGTTGCAGTACGGCCGTGACGGTGGCCGAGGAAACGGTGCTGGGAAACGCCGGCATCACCCGGTCGATGATGCCGTCGCAGCGGTTGTGAAGCGCGGCTGCGAGTTTGTCGTGGGTTGCGACGACGGCGAAGGCGTCCAGCATCTCGTCGTCGATCAAGGCGCCCATGGCATCCCATTCCCCCTGCCGCGAGAGTCGATGCAACTCCGTCGCCATATCGCCCCAACCGTGCAGCTCGAGGACCTTGCGATAGGCGGGCGTTGATCCGTAGAAGGCAATCTGCTTGCGGACACCGGCTGCACCGAGCGTCAGTTCGGTGTCGTCGTTGCCGGTCACCACGAACACCGGGCAGGCCACCTGGAATGCGCGCCGATCACGTCCAGAGCGCTGCAGGCCACGCTGCGCCGCCGGCAAAGTCACCTCATGCAAATAGCGCCGTGTGGTAAACGCATGGGCCAGTAAGCCGTCGGCGACCTCGCCGCACATCTCGGTCATCGCTTCACCGACCGCGGCGATGAAAATCTTGGGCGCCGGAAACGGTTGCGGCTCAGGGATAAACATCGGGGTCATGAGCTTGTGCGTGTAGAACTCACCCTCGAACCGCAGCCTGGTGCCGTCCTTCCAGGCTGACCAGATCGCATGCAGCGCCTGCACGAATTCGCGCATCCGGGCCACCGGATGACTCCAGGGCATACTGAAACGCTTTTCGATGTGCGGCTTGATCTGGGTGCCCAGGCCAAGGATGAACCGACCCTGCGAGTAGGCCTGCAGATCCCAACCGAGGTTGGCGACCGTCATGGGGTTGCGCGCGAACGCCACCGCGATACTGGTGCCGAGTTCGAGTCGCGTGGTGTGTTCGGCGGCCAGCAGCAGCGGCAGAAACGGATCGTGGTTGATTTCGCCGGTCCAGCATGCGTCGTAGCCCTGTTGCTCGAGGGCGCGAGCCAGCTCAGGTACGCGGGCCAGGTCGATGAATATGCCCCCATCGACCTTGAGGCCGGACGCAACCGTGGCGGTCATCCGCGCGCGCTTCGCCGCAGCTGGGAGCACTCAGGCCTCATACTTGAGAAGCTACAGTAAGGTATTCGGTAGGGTCAATGTCGGCTGCCGTCTGGCAGGAAAAGCCATGCGACACAGCTACTTCGTTATGGCTTGCGCATCGGGATGCGGGCGTTGTTCCATGTCAGGATTCGGCCATCCGGCACGAAGCGAAGAAACGCCTGCTCGGCGTAGTAGGCCTGAGCGGCCGCGGGCAGGCTGCCGACCGGCGGGCGAAAGGCGGCGTACTTCTTGTTGACGGAAGCCTCGATTCGGGACATGGCCGCGGCATCCTCGACGACCTCGACACGTCCGGTGAGATGGACGCCGCGCAATTCGGTGTACTGCTCCCCCGACTCCACCAGAAACGACGCCCGGGGATCGTGCCGAATGCGCGCGATTTTCCTGGTCCCGGCCGGGGTCGTCATCGCGATGCTGCGATCGTCGACCACAAACCACACCGGCAGCGCAATTGGCATACCGTCGCGGCGCAAAGTGGTCAGAATTCCGGTATGCGCCGATTCGACGGCTTCCCATGCCTCGTCCACCGTCAACCGGATCGTCATCGCGCCGCTCCATCCCTCTGTCGTCCGGCGGCCGTTGGCCGCCCACCTCTCGCAGACGCTACAGTAAGCACTTCAGTACGAAACGGGCGACGAGTGAGGACACCCCGATGACGAAGTCCCCCGACTGGCAGGAGACGCTCGACGACCTCGACCGTCGCCGTCAGCACACGCGGGCGATGGGCGGTCGGGAGCGGCTTGCCAAACACCGCGGCAAGGGCAAGCTCGACGCGCGGGCGCGGATCGATCACCTCGTCGACCCGGGGACATTCCGCGAACTCGGCACCCTGGTCGGCGGCGAGATCGCCGCCGACGGAATCGTCGTCGGCTCCGGCTTGATCAACGGCTCACCGGTGATGCTGGGCGCTGAGGACTTCACCACGATGGCCGGCAGCATCGGGCCTGGCGGCAACTCCAAGCGCTACCGCATCGCGGAATTGGCTCTGCGCGACAAAATTCCGCTGGTGATGCTGCTGGAAGGCGCGGGCTATCGTCCCACCGGTGGGCACTACGGGCGCAGCCCGACCGACCTACTCGCCCAAGTGCAGTGCTCCGGTCGGGTTCCGACTGTCGCCGCCGTACTCGGCCCCTCGGCTGGACACGGCGCGCTGGTGGCCCCGGTGTGCGACTTCCGCATCATGAGCTCCCAGGGCGCCATCTTCACCGCCGGGCCTCCTGTCGTCAAAGAGTCCACCGGAGAAGACATTTCGAAGGAAGACCTCGGCGGACCGGACGTCGCGTTGCCGAGCGGGGTGATCCATAACGTTGCCGAGGACGACGAAGCCGTGCTGGACGACATCCGCCGCTACCTGTCGTATTTCCCGGCGAGCGCATGGTCTTACCCGTCACCGCTGCCGGCCGACGAAACCACCGAACCGCGGCAGACACCGGAGCTGCTCGACATCGTCTCGCGCGACAACCGCCGGGTTTACGACATGCGTGCCGTGCTGGACGTGGTCTTCGACCGGCCGGACTGGTTCGAAGTCCAGCCGCAGTTCGGCAAGGCGATCATCTGTGCGCTGGCCCATCTCGGCGGCCACCCGGTCGCGGTGGTGGCCAACCAGCCCAAGGTGCTGGCCGGCTCCATCGACGCCGACGCCGCGGACAAAGCAGCGCACTTCATCATGGTGGCCGACTCGTTCCACCTGCCGATCGTCTTCCTCGCCGACAACCCTGGCATGCTGCCCGGCAGTCGGTCCGAGCGCGCGGGCGTGCTGCGGGCCGGCGCGCGGATGTTCGCGGCCCAGACCGCGGCCACCACCTTGAAGCTGCACCTCACCCTGCGCAAGGCCTATGGGTTCGGCTCGATGGTCATGTCGCTGCTGAGCTTCGACGACCAATCAGCGACCTTCGCCTATCCCGGCGCGACGATGGGCGCGATGAGCGCCGCGGCGTTGAGCCGGGCATCGCATGCCGGCGAGGACCTCACGACCAAGCTGCGCGACGCGGAGCTGCAGGCGTCTTACCGGTCGGCCGAGCACATGGGTTTCGACGAACTCATCGATCCCCGCGAGACCCGTGACGCGCTGCTGGCCTCGTTGATTCGGGGCCTGTCCAGCCGCCAATCAGGCGCCGAGCCGGTGAGCCGTACCGTCATCATGCCCTGAGGGTCAGCAGATGTAATTCTCGCCGGTCGCCCGTACCGTCACGTCGCTGATGTTGATTCCCCAGGGCTGGTCAATGACATGTACTACCGCGGCTGCCAGGTCATCGGGAGTGATCAGCCAGTACTCCACTGAGTCCACGTCCATCTGTTCGGGTCGAAGGGTTCCGTTCAGCAAGTTGCCGGCGTTCTCGAAGAACTGGGCGCCTTTCTGTCCGGTGATGCCGATGACCGCCGCTTCGTTGACGACGCCGCTGGCGAGATTGGTTCCGAGGACGCCGGTCGGCTTGACCGTGGTCACCTTGATCTTGCCTTGGGTCTCGACCCGCAGCGAATCCGAGATCACATCGACTGCCGCCTTGGTCGCGCTGTAGACGCCAGAGCCTTCGGTCCCGGCGTTGCCGTAGATCGACGAAATGTTGACGACCTGGCCTCGGCCCTGCTTGATCATCGTGTCATAAACGGCTGAGATGCCGTTCAAGACGCCTTTGATGTTGATGTCGATCGCCTTGTGCCATTTCTCCCACGCGCGTTCGTGATCGGCGAAGAACGCCAGCGGCATCACGCCAGCGTTGTTCACGATCACGTCGATGCGACCGTAAGTGTCGACGGCGTATTGGCCGGCTGCCTGGACCTGGGCCATGTCGGTGACGTCCGCGACATGGCCGGCGCCTTCGAAGCCAGCGGCCCGGATGCCTTCGAAGACCTCGTTCAAGCCTTCGACGTTGACGTCCACGCCGACGACCTTCGCGGCACCGGCGGCACACTTTTCCGAAATCAGCTTGCCGAACCCGCTAGCTGCGCCGGTCACGATAATGACCTTGTCCTTCAAGTACTGCGACATGCCCGTCCTTTCTGGTCCCACCTGTCCGCTCGATACGCCGCGACGACCGGCTCGAGCTCGTCGGGCGTCGCGCCGTGCATGATCACCGCGTCGGCGCCGTAGTCGAATTCTTCGCGGATGCGCTGCACGCACTGCTCAGCCGACCCGGTGGCCGACGGTTCCAGCCATTCGTCGGGAATCAACGTGGCGATGTGTTCGATCTGCTCGGGGGTGGCCTTGTGATCGATCCCGCCCGCAATAGACGCCACCACGGAGTCTTCCCGAAATCGTTGCAGTACAACGGGATCCCAATCGTTGGTCCGCACCATCAGATCGCCGTAACCCTGTAGATAGGTGGCCAGACGCGCGACGGTCTTCTTCAGCCGCAACTGTTCGGGGAGGTGATCGCCGACGGTCGCGAAGCACGACCAAACCCGCACGGTGCCCGGGTCGCGACCCGCTTTTTCGGCGGCTGACTTGACGGTTTTGACGCAGCGCCGCAACGTCTCCGGGGTGAAGTAGGTGTGCAGGATGACGTCGTCGAAAGCACGGCCCCCGAGCGCAAGCGTGTTGGGCCCGAACGCCACCAGCGCCAGTCGAATGTCTTCGTTGAAGTCGGGGTCAAGAAAGAGAACGGGGTACTTGCCCATCGGCCCGTCGTGGTTGAAGATCACCTCACCGTGCCACAGCCGGCGCATGACCTGGGCCCAATCCTCCATCTGTGCAGTCGTGACCGCGGGTATGCCGAACGCCCCGTAGATCGCGGCGATCCCGCGGCCGATACCCAAAGTGAACCGGCCGCCGGAAAGCCGATGCATGGTGGTCGCCCACGATCCGGTGATCAGCGGGTGGCGGGTGTTGTGATTGGTTGCGGCGGTGGCGATCTGCATCCGGCTGGTCACCGCGCAGGCGGCACCGACCAGAGACGACGCCTCTTTGACGTTCCAGCGCTCGGAGATAAACGCGGTCCCGAAGCCCAATTCCTCGCCACGGCGCGCCTCGTCCATCAACGTCGCCGGGCCCTCACCACCGGCGCCGGCCAACAGGTAGTAGCCCAATTCGTCAAGCGTGCGCTCGCTCAATTGACAACTCCTTGCAGGAATCGCTCGGTGACCTTTTGCACCCGCCGGGAGAACACGTGGCCAACATGGCCGCCGTCATACCAGTACAACTGGCCGCGCCAGCGCTCCTGTAACGCGGCAGCCGGTTCGCGCATCGCCATCCGGTCATGCCATGCCCCGACGATGAGCCGTCGCTGCGGCGGCGGTGCCGGGTGGACGGCCAGCGGATCGATCACCGCGGTCAGCTTCGAGACCACCGCGGACTGCAGCAGCTCCCGGTATCCGTCGCGCGAAGAACCCCAGCGGCCGAGGTGTCGCGCGATCATCGCGTTCAGCCCCAGAATCGGGGTGTACAGCGCAACCGCGGCGACCTGCCTCTCCAGGTGCGAGACCAGCGCGGCGACCGGGCTGCCCATCGAAATCCCGGACACTACAACCGCGTTGGCCTGTGGTTGCGCCCAGCGCACCACGGCGCGCACCTCTGACACAACACGCATCATGCCCGCAACATTGCCCAGCGGATCCATGTCCGGATAGGCCGGCCAGTGACCGCGTCGGGAACCGTGGCCGGGCTGCACTGGCATCGCGACGTTGAACCCCAGTCTGCGATGTACTCGGTCGATTCGAGACAACAGCATGTCGGCGGCGCCGCCCAGCCCGGCGCCGTGCACCCAGATCAGCCACGGCCTCGGGCCGTCGCGGTGACGCAACAGGTGCACGACCGCCCGCGCCGGTCCGCCCAGGCCGTCGGACTCCAGTGTCTTCGGTAGCGCCGGATCATGTTCGAACGTCATCCGCTCGTACGCCAGGCCGCCGATCCGCTGCCGTCGTATTGTCTGTTCCCGCAGGGGTTGTGGGTCGGCATGCGCCCGGTCGATGCCCAGGGCCGACAATTCCTCGGCCGCTGCTGCGCAAGCACTCAACGGCCGCAACGCCGCCTGGCCCGCATTCAGCAACGAAAACCCCGACAGCACAAGTTCATCCAGCATGACCTCGCCGAACTGACGCATGCCGCGCGGCGACGCCGGCACCCAGCCGGTCGATTCGTTGAGACCGGCCACCGTACGCGGTAAGACCATGCCCAGCTCGCGGGTCAGGCCCAGGATCCGCGTTCCCAATGACATGCCGTTCATTTACGTCAGCTTAAAACCGGTGTATCCGCCAGCCGCGATTTCGTCGCAGCGGCGTCGGTATTCGGGGATTCCGCCGGTATAGCTCATGTACATCCGTTTCTTGCCCGGCACATTGCCGCCGTTGTACCAGGAGTTGCACGACGGGTGGACCAGCACCGTCGCCGCCACGAGTGAGGTAGCATGGTCGATCCACTCCTGCTGCGAAGTGGGTAGCGCCTCGATGGTGCGAATCTTGTTGGCGCGCAAGTATACGATGCAGTCGCTGATCCACTCCACATGCTGTTCCAGCGCGGCGACGACGTTGGTGGCCGCACTCGGGCTGCCCGGACCCTGGATCGTGAACAGGTTCGGAAAGCCCGCCACCGCCAGCCCAAGATAGGACAACGGCCCTTCGCTGGCCCAGAACTCGCTGAGCGACAGCCCGTCGCGCCCACGCATGTCGATGCGGCTCAGGGCGCCCGTCATCGCGTCGAACCCGGTGGCGTAGACGATCACGTCGAGATCGTAGGAACCTTGCTTGGTGCGGATGCCGGTCGGAGTCACGTCGCGGATCGGTCCCTTGCGGAGGTCCACCAGCGTCACGTTATCCCGGTTGAAGGTCTGGTAGTAGCCCTGGTCGATGATCGGTCGCTTACACCCGAACGGATAGTCGGGCACCAAGGAGGCCGCGGTTTCGGGGTCCTTGACGATCCGCGCGACCGCCTCGCCATACAACTTGGCCGCCGTCCGGTTGGCCTCGATGTCGAAGAAGATGTCGCCCCAATTCAGTGCGCCGATTACGCCGTTCTCGTCGATGGCCCGTAATTGGTCTTCTCGTGACGCCGACTTCAATGGCGGCTTACCGAGCATCTCCAGTAGCACAGAGAAGGCGCTAAGCCGCGCCGCGCCGACCGGGTGGGCGCGCTGGGCCGCTCGGATCTCGTCGTACCGCGCTTTCATCTCGTCTAGCTCGCCAGGCTCGAACCGCCGCACCTGCCACGGCAGCGTGTACGCTGGCGAACGCTGAAACACGTAGAGCTGCATCGCTTCTCGGGCCACCACCGGAATGAGCTGAACACCGGTCGAGCCGGTCCCGATTACGCCGACCCGCTTTCCGGCAAGGTCGACGCTCTCCCTCGGCCAGCGGCTGGTGAACAACGACGTCCCGCTGAAGGTGGCCATCCCGGGGATATCGGGTTCCAGCGGCGCCGATAAGATGCCGGTGGCGGCGACGACGAACGGGGCTCGAAAAGTCTCGCCGGCTTCGGTCGATACCACCCACACCGCGGCCTGCTCGTCGAAGGTCATCGCGACGACCTTGGTGTCGAACTGGATGTCGCGGCGAAGGTCGAGCCGGTCGACAACGAAGTTCAGATAGGCCTCGACCTCGGCCTGGGCGGGCATCGTCTCCGTCCAGACCCATTCCTGCTGGATCTCGTCGGAGAAACTGTAGGAGTATTCGATGCTCTCGATGTCACAGCGAGCGCCGGGGTAGCGGTTGTATAACCAAGTGCCGCCGACATTTTCGGCCATTTCCAGCACGCGGGTCTGGATTCCAAGCTGCCCCAGCCGATGCAGCGCATACAGGCCGGAGAACCCGGCGCCGATGACCAGCACATCGAACGACACGTTGGCTTCAGTCGGCATTGTTACCGGTTATCTTCAGGATGGTCCGGGTCAGGTGCAGAGTTTTGATCCGCCAGGTGCCGTCCTGTTTCTCGTAGGTCTCGCGGTAGTGACCGGCGCCGTGTAACTCCTGGCCGGTGCCGAAGATGACCCAGTCTTCCATCGCCCAGATGCCGGTTGCGGTGGTGGCTGAGGTGAGGGTGATCTCTGGAGTGTGGCAATGGTGCATAGTGGCCGCGTTCTCCAGGCTGGCCATCACCCTTGGCACGAAGTTCTCGACGCCCTCCACCGGCGGGGCGGTCATCGGGTCGGCGCCGCCGGTGGAAACCGCCATATCCAGCTTGACCACTACATCGGTGGCGAACACGCTGCGCCACCCCTCGATATCTTTGGCGTCGAGAAAGCGGCAGTAACGCGCCTTCAACTGCCGAATCGCTTCAAGATCGTCAGCCACCGTGCTACGCCTCCTCGGCCCGAAATCTATACTGTAACGTATTTAGTATCTGTGAGAAGAGGGCAGGAGGCGCCGCCGTGAAGGTCCCGTTCACCTGGAAAGTCACCGGATGGTTCATGGTCGGCTGGTCTCCCGAGTTTCCCGTCGGCGAGGTCCGGCCACTGCACTATTTCGGCGAGGATCTGGTGGCCTACCGCGACGAGTCCGGTGAGCTGCATGTGCTCGAGGCGCACTGCAAACACCTCGGCGCCCACATCGGCCACGGCGGCAAGGTGGTCGGCGACTGTGTCGAGTGCCCGTTCCACGGCTGGCGCTGGGGGCCGGACGGCACCAATCGATACATCCCCTATCAGCCGGACCGCCCCAACCGGGCGCTACGGCTGCGAGTGTTTCCGGTCCGGGAGCAGTACGACTGCGTGTTCATCTGGCATCAGCCGGAGGGCAAGGAGCCGCAGTGGGAAATGCCGGACATTTTCCGCAAATTCCCGCAATTCGAGACCGATCCCGCGGCCTACTACCGCGCCTTTCCGGAGTTCTCCCGGCGCGCGGAGCGCGAACCGGTGCATCCGCAGATCGTGGCCGAGAACGCCCCCGACAGTGCCCATTTCGAGTACGTGCACCACGCCACGGTGACGCCGCGGGTGCTGGACTGGAAGATCGTCGACCATGAATGGCAATTCGTGGCCGGCTGGCCGGACGCCAGCAGCGACAACCCCGACGATCTCGCGCTGCGGTTCCACAGCCACCTGTTCGGTCTCGGCGGAGCGATCAGCGTCTTCGAGGGCGCGCAGAACCATCGGCTGATTTTCACCTGCACACCGGTCGATGACGAGTGCTCCGACCTGTTCTACTCGATCTGGTGGCCCCGACTCCCCGGCGACGACTCCGATGTGCCGCAGGGCAAGCTACGCGACGTCATCGAAAAGCAGTTCCTGTCCACTGTGTTCGACGATCTGCAAATCTGGCGCTACCAGAAGTACGTGGAACGTCCGCCATTGTCGAAGGTCGACGCGAGAGGCTATATGGCACTGCGGAAGTGGGCGACCCAGTTCTACGAAGTGCCGGCATGACCGCTCTGGCTGAGCTCGCGGCGCCCGAGCACACCGCGATCGTCGCTCAAGAGTGCCAAGGCGCGGTGATCGGCCCCAATGCCGGGTTGGCGGTGCTCGCGAAAGAAGCACGCCGCGTTGCGCTACCGAACATCACCCGGTTGCTGCCGGCGGCTCGGGCAGCAGGCGTGCGCATCGTGCACTGTTTGGTACAGCGGCGACCCGATGGGCTCGGCTCCAACCACAATGCCAAGATCTTCGCCATCGGGCGTGGCGACATCGACATCGCTCCCGGCACACCCGGAGCGGCCGTGTTGCCCGAGTTAGGTCCTGAGCCAACCGATCTGGTGTTGAGTCGGTGGCACGGGGTCGGCCCGATGGGCGGCACCGACCTTGACGCGGTGCTGCGGAACCTCGACGTGTCCACCATCGTCGTGGTCGGTGTTTCGCTGAATATCGCGATCCCCAATGTCGTCATGGACGCCGTCAACGCGGCCTATCGTGTCATCGTTCCGCGCGATGCCGTCGCCGGCATACCCACCGAGTACGGCGAGGCCATCATCGACAACACGCTGTCCCTGCTTGCCACCATCACCACGACCGACGAGCTGCTCCGGGTGTGGACGCGGCGATGACCGACACGGCGCCCGAAGTTCGGGGCGGATTTCCAGAGATCAAACCGGTCGAGCCACCCCCTGGGCTGGGCCGGTTCGTGGCAGCGATGCGCCGCCTGCAGGATCTCACGGTTTCCGCCAACCCGGATAGCTCGACGTGGTCTATCGCGGCCCAGCACGTCGCCAAGGCGTGCACGTTGCTGGCAGACCATCAGGTGCCCGAAGGTTTGGCCCCGGCTGGCCGGGTCATCGACCTGCCCGGGTTAGGCCACCCTTTGCTGCCACCGTGGACCGTTACGGACTCCGGACCTGACGGCATCACCATGGAAGGGCACTTCACCCAAACCCACGTTGGCGGAAACAACGCGGTGCACGGCGGGATGATCCCGCTGTTTTACGACTGGCACTTCGGGATGATCGTCTCGACCGCGGGGCTTTCCCCCAGCCGCACGGCGTATCTGCATGTCGACTATCGCAACATCACCCCGATCGACGAGCCACTGACCGCCTACGGCCGTATCACCGAGATTGACGGCAGGAAAGCCTTCGTCACGGCTACCATGACAGCGGCCGACGGCACGCTGCTCACCGAAGCCAACGGCCTGATGGTTCGCTTACTTCCGCACCAGCCGTGAGAGGCCTGATGTCCTACACTGCAACACAATTCACGGTGCCCGCCGTTGCCGAAGCCGTCGCGGCGACGATCGGAGACCGCGAGCTGATCATCCAGGGTGAAAAGCGCTACAGCTACGCAGAGGTCATCGACCGATCGAACCGTCTCGCGGCATACCTGCACTCGCGGGGGCTGGGCTGCCACACCGAGCGGTCGGCACTTGCCGGCCACGAGGTCGGACAAGATCTCGTCGGCTTATATGCCTACAACGGAAACGAATTCGTCGAGGCGTTGCTGGGTGCCTTCGCGGCCCGAGTCGCCCCGTTCAACGTCAACTTCCGCTATGTCAAGAGCGAGTTGCAGTATCTGCTCGCGGATTCGGGTGCGACCGCGCTGATCTACCATGCTGCGTTCGCGCCGCGGGTAGCCGAAGTGTTGCCGGACCTTCCACAGCTGCGAGTCCTCATTCAGATCGCTGACGATTCGGGTAACGCGTTGCTCGACGGCGCCGTCGACTACGACAGCATCATCGGATCGAGTTCGCCGACGCCGCCGCCGGTAAAGCACTCGCCCGACGATCTGTACGTCCTTTACACCGGCGGCACGACCGGAATGCCGAAAGGTGTGCTGTGGCGCACGCACGACATCTTCATGACGTCGTTCGGCGGGCGAAATCTGGTGACCGGCGAATGCGTCAGCTCCATCGATGAAATCACCGCGCGGGTGGCTGCGGGCCCAGGCACCAAACTCCTCATCCTGCCGCCGCTGATTCACGGTGCCGCGCAATGGAGCGTCATGACGGCAATCACGACCGGACAGACACTGGTCTTCCCCACCGTGGTCGACCATCTGGACGCCGACGACGTCGTCCGGACCATCGAACGGGAGCAGGTGATGGCGGTGACCGTGGTGGGTGATGCCATGGCCCGGCCGCTGCTCGCCGCCATCGAGAAGGGCATCGCCGACGTGTCACCGTTGGCAGTCGTCGCCAACGGCGGTGCACTGTTGACGCCGTATGTCAAAGAGCGCTTGGTCAAGGCCCTGCCGAACGCCATGGTTGTGGACGGCGTGGGATCGTCGGAGACAGGTTCACAGATGAGTCACCTGTCGATCACGGGCGCGGTGTCGACCGGCACGTTCAACGCCGGACCGGATACCTTCGTAGCCGCCGAGGACCTCGGCTCGCTCCTGCAGCCGGGCCACGACGGCATGGGCTGGCTCGCCCAGCGCGGATACGTGCCGCTCGGCTACAAGGGTGATGCAGCCAAAACCGCGGCGACCTTCCCCGTCATTGACGGCGAGCGCTACGCGGTACCGGGAGACCGGGCCCGCCACCGCGCCGACGGCCGCATCGAGTTGCTCGGCCGCGACTCGGTGACGATCAACTCCGGCGGCGAAAAGATCTTCGTCGAGGAGGTCGAAACCGCGATCGCGTCGCATCCTGCGGTGGCCGATGTGGTCGTCACCGGGCGGCCCAGCGAGCGTTGGGGCCAGGAGGTGGTCGCCGTCGTCGCGCTCGCCGGTGACGCACGCGCCGATGCCGGCGAGCTGACCGCGCATGCCTCGAAAACCCTGGCCCGGTATAAACTTCCGAAGGCGATCGTTTTCCGTGCGGCCATCGAGCGCAGCCCGTCAGGCAAGGCCGACTATCGTTGGGCGCGCGGGCAAGCCGTGCAGGAGGGATAGCCATGGGTGACGATGACGTGCGGGCCGCACTGCAGCGCCACTGGGATGCCTCCGACGCGAACGACTTCGCGACGGAACACGAAATCTACCGAGCCGATGCAGTTCTCGAATATCCACAATCGGGCGAGCGCATCCGTGGCCGAGCCAACATCCAGGCATCCCGCGCCGCCCAGCCGAACCTTAAACGGTTCACCGTGCGACGCATGCTCGGCGGCGGCGATCTGTGGGTCAGCGAACTCGTGATGACGTATGACGCGCAACCGTATTACGTCGTCAGCATCATGGAATTCGAGGCTGGCAAGGTGGTCCGCGAATCGCAATACTTCAGCGACCCGTTCGAGCCGGGCCCGTCTCGGGCTCAATGGGTCGAACGAATGTGACGTAATGTCCCAGCCGCGCCGCCGAGTACGGGGGACGCCAGCCTAGCGCTCCTGAGGCAGGGTCGATCTAGGCTTGTTGTGCCGTAGCTACACCAGGGCGGACATTCGGATTTGTCCGTCCAGCCCCCAAGGATGGCAATGACAGCTTCTTCCGCAGGTTCGAGTCTCACTGACGACGCTGCCGTGAAGGCCTACGTCTATACCTATCCGCTGGTGTCAGTGGAGGTCACCCGCCGGCAGTCGACCAACCTGCCGGGCCCGGACGGACGCGGGGCCGCGCCGATGAACCAGTTCGCCAACTTGGCCTTTGTTCCCGACGCGTCGTTTACCGGCGTGGTGCGGCCGAACGTGGACACGTTGTACTCGTCGATGTTCTACGACGTGTCTAGGGAACCGCTGGTCATCAACGTGCCCGACATGGGCGACCGCTATCATCTGTTCCCCATCCTAGATATGTGGACCAACGTGCAGGCATCACCGGGCATCCGCACTCTTGGCGTGCTACCTGGTTACCGATTCGCGATTACCGGGCCGAACTGGCATGGCGCGTTGCCGACCGGTGTGCGCGAGTACAAGATGCCGACCGACGGCGGCTGGATCATCGGTCGCATCCAGGTCAACGGCCCCGACGATGTGCCTGCGGTGGCCGCGATCCAGCAGCAGTTGACAGCTACCCCGCTCAGTAGGTACCAGAGTGCCTATGCGCCACCGGAAAACATCGACCTGCATCCGGATTGGCCGCAGGGCCAGGAAGTCGGTGCCTACATCCATGCCCTCACCCCCCAACAGTATTGGGATCTGTACTACTCGAGCTTGTCACACAACCAGCTGCGCCCCGAGGACAGCGATCTGCTCGCTGAACTGGCCGAGGCCGGGTGGGCTCCTGACGAGAAACCAGATCTCGCCCAACTGTCAGACTCCGTCCGCAGGGTCTGGGAGACGGCCTGGCCCAAGGCGTTGACGACAATTGAGGTCGACCTGGGCGGCAAGCCGATCAACGGCTGGAACATCGCCCGCACCGGCATGGGCAGCTACGGCACCGACTATGACAGGCGCGCTCTGGTTGCCCATGGTGGCCTGGGCGCAAACCTGCCCGAGGACGCTATTTATCCGAACACGCGGGTCGACGACAACGGCGCGATCTTGAACTCCGACCGAAACTACGTGCTGCACTTCGGCGCTGACGAGCTCCCACCGGTACACGCATTCTGGTCGCTGACGATGTACAACGACAAGGGCTTTTTTATCGCCAACCCGCTCAACCGCTACGCGGTCCGTGGGGAGACGCTGCACAAGAATCCGAACGGCTCGCTAGACGTCTACATCCAGCGCCAAAACCCGGGCCCGGAAAGGGAATCCAACTGGCTGCCGGCACCCAATGCCGGCGAATTCAACCTGATGCTGCGCTTGTATTGGCCCGGCACCAAGATCCTCGACGGGAGCTGGAACCCACCAGGCGTCAAAATCGCCACGTGACCAATCGTAATGCGCTTGCAACTCGGCGCATCCCAGCGATCAGCAGGCAACCGAGATCTGCGACTGCTCGATGTGGTTGGTGATGAGCTCGACGAGACGGTCGGTGACCCCCGGCGCGAGGTCATGGCCCATGCCGGCGATCGTGACATGGCGGGCTCCGGTGATGGCCGCCGCGGTGGCACGCCCTCCGCTGGGGTGCACGATGGGGTCGCAGTCGCCGTGAATCACCAACGTGGGCGCGGAGATTCGGCGGAGCTCGGCGGTGCGATCACCCGACTTGTAGATGGCGTTGATCTGCCGTGCGACACCGTCTCCGGCCTTTTCCCGCAGGCCCCGGTCCCAGGCCCCCGCCGCGTACTCGGCGGCACCGGCGTCGTCGAGCGCGAAACCGGTGCCCGCGAGGTGGCTCATCAGCCTGACGTGCTTGTGGATGGATTCGTCGCGGGTGCGTGACCCCGGCTTCGACAGCAGCAGCAGCGTCGAGATGGCGGGCTGTCCGACCCGCTTGCCGCCGGTAGTGGAGAAGATCGACGTCAGCGACGACGCCCGAGTGGGGTAGCGGGCCGTGATCGTCTGAGCGATCATGCCGCCCATCGACATTCCGACGATGTGGGCCTGCGCGATACCGAGGTGGTCAAGCACGGCGATTGCGTCGCCAGCCATGTCGGCCAGGTCGTAGCCGTCCCGGCGGGGGCGGCGCAACGCCCGGCGCAGCAGGCTCGGCGGCGGTGTGGCGCCCGGAGTGGTGCGGCCGACGTCACGGTTGTCGAATCGGATCACGTAGAACCCTTGGGCGACAAGGCCGTCGATCATGGCCCCCGGCCACGAGGTCAGGTCCAGGGTCAGGCCGGCGATCAGGAGCAAGGGCGTACCGGACGGATCACCGTCCGTCCGGTAGCACACCTGCCAGCCGGCGCCGACGCGACAGAACTGGTCGGTCATGCCGGCACCGCCACTGCGCTCACTGCCGCGACCTGGCGGGAGGTGCCGAACCGCAGGTTGGGGTCCACCACCGAGTCGCTGCGAAGCAGCTTGACGTCGCTGTAGTAGCTCGACGACATCATCCACGGTGCGCCGTCGCCCTGCTTGGGCATCAGGTGCAGCGCTCGCTGAACGTACCCGGCGGAGAAGTCCAGCAGCGGCCGGGCCTCCATCTCCCGGTCGTCGAGCTGGGGACGCGCGGTGTCGTAGCCGTTGATGTCCATGTGGGTCAGCAGCCGGCAGAAGTGCTCGCACAGCAGCCCAACCTTGAGCGTCCACGACGAGTTCGTGTAGCCCACGGCGAACGCGAAGTTCGGCACGCCCGAGAGCATCATGCCCTTGTACGCGAACGTGTTAGCGAAGTCGACGGGCTCGCCGTCGACGCTCAGCGACGCCCCGCCGAACATCTGCAGGTTCAAACCGGTCGCGGTGACGATGATGTCGGCGTCCAGGTGGCGGCCCGACTCCAGCTCGATCCCGGTCTCGGTGAACGTCGCGATGCGGTCGGTGACCACCGAGGCGGTGCCGTCGGCGATGGCCTTGAACAGGTCGCCGTCGGGGACCGCGCACAACCGCTGGTCCCACGGGTTGTAGGTCGGGTTGAAGTGTTCGTCGACGGGGTAGCCCTCGGGTAGCTGCTTGGCGTTGAGGTGGCGGATCAACTTCTTGGCCTGGCCGGGGAAGGTCTGGCAGAACTGGTACACGGCACGCTGCTTGACGATGTTCTTGCGTCGCGAAAGCGCATACCCGAGCTTGTCGCCGAGCACCTTCTTGGCGGTGTTGGCGAAGACGTCCTTCGACGGCACGGCCATGATGTAGGTCGGCGAGCGTTGCAGCATCGTCACGTGTGCGGCCGTGCCGGCCATTGCCGGCACCAGGGTGACAGCCGTTGCGCCACTGCCGATGATGACGACCTTCTTGCCGGCGTAGTCCAGGTCCTCGGGCCAGTGCTGGGGGTGCACGATCTGGCCTTGGAACCGGTCACGGCCCTTGAACTCGGGGGTGAAACCCTGGTCGTAGCGGTAGTAGCCGCCGGCCATGAAGATCCAGTTGGCGCTGAACTGCACCAGTTCCTCGGTGTCGGTGCGCTCCACGTCAACCAGCCACCGCGCCTCGGCGCTTGACCACTCCGCTCCCAGCACCTTGTGGTGAAAGCGGATCTTCTCGTCGATGCCGTTCTCGGACGCGGTCTGGCGCAGGTAGGCAAGGATCTTGTCGGCGGTGGCGATGGCGTGATCGTCGCGCCACGGCTTGAACTCGTAGCCGAAGGTGTGCAGGTCGGAGTCCGAACGAATGCCGGGGTACCGGAACAGATCCCAGGTGCCGCCGGTGGCGCCGCGCGCCTCCAGGATGGCGTAAGACTTGCCAGGGTTTTCCTTCTGCAGGTAGTAGGCGGCACCGATGCCCGAGATACCGGCGCCGACGATCAACACGTCGACGTGCTCGACATGGGTCACGGTGGACGCTGTGGCGATCATGGCTTGCTCCTGGGTGAGTGGTGTGGGGTTGTGCTGTCCATGATTGAGGTCTTAGCCACCGTTTCCCAAGTGCAAACTGCCATGACTTTCGCATTTTGGAGTGCATAGTGCACCGCATCGCTTAGAGTGGGCGCATGGCGTGGGAACCTCCGTCACCGCGGGTCGCCGAGCTGATCCGCCAGGGAGCGCAGATCGCACTGGATCCGCCGCCGGAGTGGCTCGAAGAGATCGACCGCGCGACGCTGGCCGCCAGCCCCGAGATCCGCGCAGACCCGGTGCTGGCTGCGTCCGTGACCCGCACCAACCGCGCCAACCTTCTGCACTGGGCGGCGGCCAACGTTCGCGATCCGGGAAGTCCGGTGCCGGCCAATCTGGGGGCCGAGCCGCTGGCCCTGGCCCGCGATCTGGTGCGCCGAGGCATGGACGCCGCCGCGCTGGACGCCTACCGGGTCGGGCAGAACGCCGCATGGCGGCGGTGGATGGACACGGTCTTCGCTCTCACCTCCGATGCGAGCCAGTTGCGCGAAATGCTCGACGTGACGTCGCGCTCGATCGGCGAGTTCATCGACGCGACGCTGGCGGGCATCAACGGCCAAATGCAATCCGAACGCGCGGAGCTGACCCGAGGCACACACGCCGAGCGCCGAGAAGCCGTCGCCCTGATCCTCGAGGGCGCGCCGATTACTCGCCGTCGCGCCGAAGCCCGTCTTGGCTACGCGCTCAACCAATCTCACACCGCGGCCGTGGTGTGGACCGACCAGCCCGACAGCGACACGCATTCCCTGGAGCGAGCCGTCAACGCTCTGGGGCAGGTGGCCGGCACTCGTCCGCTCGACGTGATCGCCGGCGCCGCCACCCGCTGGGTGTGGATCGGCGGCGGGAAACGCTTGACCGTCGCGGATCTGCACAGCGCACTCGAGCAATGCCCCACCGTGCGCGTTGCCGTCGGTCCGACCGCCACCGGAATCGACGGCTTTCGGCGCAGTCACCTGAATGCCCTCACCACCCAGCGGATGCTCGCCCGCATGGAATCCCCCCAGCGCATCGTGCTGTTCACCGACGTCCAATTGGTGGCGCTGCTCACTGGCGACCCGGAAGGCGCCGACGAATTCATCACCCAGATACTCGGCGAGTTCAGACACGCAGCACCCGAATTACGTAGCACCGTAGAGACATTCATCAACGAGCAGTGCAATGCCTCTCGCGCTGCGGCCCGCCTATACACCCACCGCAACACCTTGACCGAGCGGCTGCACCGCGCCGAAAAGCTACTTCCGCGCCCCCTGGAAGAATCCAGCGTTCACGTCGCCGTCGCCTTGGAAGCCTTGCGGTGGCGTGGCGATGCCGCCTTAGATTCCAAGAAAGCAAGCGCCAGCACACCCAACGGACGCTGATAAGCGCCGTCAATCGGCTGTTCGATAGCATCCGCTGCGCTGGTGCAGTCCGATTGCGATTGCATGGCGGTTCACATTGGTCTTGGCCAGATCCCACGGTGTCTTTCACCCGGTCGAGCGTCGGCTTAGGGCGCTGAAGCGTTCGTGTAGACGATGTCATTGCAACCGAAGACAATAGCGGCTAGATCCCGAACCAATGCGTGAGCATGCTGCGCAGTTCGCGCAATTCAGCCGGGTCGGGCCGTGCTTGTGACGACGCCCAGGCCACATAACCGTCGGGACGCACCAGCACTGCTGTGGCGGCTATCTCGCCAACGGGCCGTCCGGCGGCGACGGTGAACTGGTCTCTGATATCGGTCACCGCGGCCGCGACGGCGCCGCTCTCGGTGAGATCAACAAGCAGTGGCCGCCCATCGCGAGCGAGCTCGGCAATACGTTGCGTTCCGGCGGCGCTCGCCACAGCGAAGTCGGGAACCCAGCGTCCAACGAGCGGATGCGCTTCGACATCTGGGTCGCCCATCGGGTAATGGTTGTCGGCACCCGACAGCAAGTCGCTGAGTTGGCGAACGATGTCGGGATCGGTGAAGAATTCGGAGAAGAGTTCGCGCAGTGCCGTGACTTCGGGCCCCGGCCGGAAGAGAGCCAACTGCGCGCGGGTCTGCATGATGAGCCGCTCGGCAGCGGGCCGACGCTCAGCCTCATAGGTGGCGAGCAGCGCGGGCTCCACGCGCCCACTGAGAACCGCGGCAAGCTTCCAGCCAAGGTTCACCGCGTCCTGCAAACTGAGGTTCAGACCCGGTCCACCAATTGGCGCGTGGACGTGGGCAGCGTCGCCGACCAGCATCACCCGGCCGACCTGATACCGCGACGCGATCCTTGAATTGATGCCGAAGAACCGGCGCAGATCGACTGGCGCGTCAGGCGATGTGGGCCGCAGCGGCACATCTTGGCCGAGCACACGCTTGGCGCTGGCCTCCAACTCGGCCAGGCTCATGGGTGGCTCATCGGCTATCTCTTCGCTGCGCTGTTCACGGGGCGAACTGTCCAGTTCGTAGGTCATCACGGCCACGCGACTCCCCATCGCCCCACACGAAAAAACGCCTCGGTCAGTTCGATGGGATCGCTGCGGCGGAAGGTGATCGGACCCGGGTGCGTCGCTGACCGGTTCAACCCATTCGTCTGGCGGCAAGACGTTGAACCCGATCCGGACAACCAGGTCATACGACGACATCCCGGGAAACTCGATGCCGGCGAGATGGCGTGTCTTGCTGTGGCCGCCGTCGGCGCCGATGAAGTACTTGGCCGTCAGGTCGTAGGCACACTCGGGGCCGGCGACATGAACCGTGACACCGTCTTCGTCCTGGTCGAAACCAGTTAGGGCGTGCCCCCAACGAATCTCCGTGTCGTATTTGTCGGCCCGCTCGGT
This sequence comes from Mycobacterium sp., assembly GCF_035623875.1. Classification (GTDB taxonomy): domain Bacteria; phylum Actinomycetota; class Actinomycetes; order Mycobacteriales; family Mycobacteriaceae; genus Mycobacterium. Next base: position 21,382 of record NZ_DASPSP010000155.1, read on the forward strand.
GAGCAACTCAACAAGCCCGTGCTGTTGGACCGGGACGACGAACAGTTGGGAGTCGGGTACCGTCGCGAGGTCCAAGGGAAAGCCCGCGAACATCCAGTGCGACGCGGGTTTTGGCGGGTCCGCTGTCTCCGCGAGCTCACTGTACAAACCTCGGTGATCAAGAATCCGAGCCGCTTGGCCCGCAATGCGGTTGGCCCGCGGCTGCAGGTTGGGCCCGGGCATCGGGTCCAACACCACCGGCCGGATGCCGGCCAATCCCAGTTCGCAGGCCAGCATCAATCCATCTGGACCGGCCCCTGCGATAACGACGTCAACCCCAACAGGACCCATCAGCTCATTGTCGCCGCTCCGCCTCGCGCCCGCCGCGTGGGTCTACGCTCGAGGAAGCTGAAGGAAAGGTAACGCGATGTTTGCAGCGTTCGGATTCGAAACACTCGGTGTAGTCGTCGGAGACATGTACTTCGTCGACCCGACCCCGAACGTCGGTCAGGAAACCCCGGAACGGGGAGTCAGACTCGAACTCCGCCTCATCGACCGGGCCGAGCCGCAAGGATCGATCTACGCCGGCATCCCGATCGCCTTCAACCGGCCAGTGTGGCGGGTGGACCTTTTCGGATCCACCGAGAGCCCGCCGGGGACGCTGGACCGCGCGCATCACCACCCGCGGTTCGACGGTTGGGAACCCGCACGCCGGCACTTCGTCCCCGAGTTGTCAGCCGACCCGGTGTCCTGGTTGGCAGAACAACTGGCGGACCCAGCCGCCGTGTTGACGCGGGCGGGCGTCGATGCCGACCAGGTCGCCGAAGCCGATAAGACCGGACTCGCCGCGGCAGGCCCGGAGATCGTCGCCGCAGTGAAACGGATGCTCGACGGCGTGCGGGACGGCGAATTGGCCCCGGCCCCCGCCGAGCCCGTTGCTGCTGCCCGCACCGGCTGGCTCTAGTAGGACGTAGGGTCTGGGTTCCCCGAGGCTATCCGGTCAATCGGCATTTAATAGCAGCGCGTGGTCGAAGGGGGCACGAGTGAATATGAATCGCCACCTCGGCGCCACTTCGGGTGCAGCGTCGAGCCTGGGTAGAACCTGCGGGCGGCTGACCCGACGTGTGCGGCCGTAGTGCTGCAGTGTCGCTTCGCCTGCTGCCTCGACGTTCTTGAGCCACTCGGTTTCTTTGGGTCCGTATGGAAGTAAGACGGCGAAGCCGAAACCGGTCGGGAACACGTTCAGCGGTGTCCGGAACGGGCGGTCGGACTTTCGCCCGGTGTGGCGGAGCAGCCCCATGCCCGGAACCCAGCCGGCCCACAGCCTGACGAGTTTATTGGTCGCGAACCGATTCCATCGCGCGAGGTCAGTCGCCAGCCGTTGTGATGGCGCGCCGGTACAACTCGGGATCGTGTGCGCACACGATGAATAGATCAGATTCGTTGCGTGCGTGCAGTTCTGCAAGCCTGGCGTGGTTGTCGCGGACTTGGCTCCGGTTGAACGCGATCAGGTTCTCCATCACGCGAAGGGCTCCTGGAACGTTCGCGGAACCGTCGATTGTGCCGTAGTGGTAGAAGGCATCCCCGGCGTGCAGGACCCAGCGATGTCCGGCGTCGACAGCAATGCAAGCGTGGCCCCGGGTATGCCCGGGCAGGCTGACTAATACAATACCGCTTGCGATTTCGGCGAGCTCCTTGGCGGCTGCGAACCCGCGCCAAGTCTCACCGTCAGGGCTGTGCTCGACAAGTTTGGGGCCGTGCGCCCATTGGTGGTGGCGATAGCGCAGCCTCTCGCGCAGTGACGGCGCGTGGACGGCGCCCAGTGCTTCCGCGCTGGTGACGTGAACATCGGCGTGCGGGAAGTCGGAGATCCCACCGATGTGGTCGGCATCGAAGTGTGTCAGCACGATGTGTCGCACCTCGCTGCGGTCGAAGCCCAGTTGTTCGATCTGGTGTGCCGCGGTTTCGATGTGCAGGAACGCCGGTTTGGTGACGTAGCGTGCCGGTCCGGTCCGCCGGGCAGGCGCGACACAGTCCTCTGCCCCGAAGCCGGAGTCGACCAACACCAGGCCGTTGTCGGTCTCAATCAGCAGCACATGACACACCAACGGCGCGGTGGGCATGTTCATGGTGCCGCAGTTGAGATGATGGACTTTCATGGCTAGCCGGCCTCACCTTCGGGTGCGACGCCGAAGGTGTTCAGAAAGTTGCAAACCAGTTGGTAGAAGCCGACAGTGAGCGTCAGATCGGCCAATTGGTTTATGCTCAGCGTTTCCAGCGCGTCGTCGCGTTGCGTATCGGTGAGGGTGTGGTTGTCCAGTAGCACGTCGGTCAATGTCAGGACGGCAGCGGCATGGCGGTCGAGTTTGTCCGTCGATCCCGACTCGGCGGCGGTGATGGCGTCTTGGTCAAGCCCTATGGCCAAGCCGATTCTTTCGTGCTGGTAGGTTTCGTAGCGGGCGCGGTAGCGGTAGCCGACCCGCAGGATTACCAGTTCTCGCCACGTGGCGGGCAACGAATTGTATTGCAGGACATCGCTGGCCATCGCTAAAAAGCTTGGTGCGAGACCCGGGGTGTGCATCATCATCCGGTAGATGTTCAGCGATGCCCGGCTGGTGACCGCTTCTTGCAACTCGAGGCGCAGCGTGCCCAGATCGGGGTACGCGAATTCGCTGGTGGTCATCCGAGCACCCGAACGGGTTCGGTGCCGTCCCAGCTGGCTGCCACGTCGCGGACATAAGCGAACATCTGGCCCTTCGGGCCACTAACGTCGCTGATCTCGATCATGGTGCCCTGGTCGAATTCGGTGTCGAGATAAGCGAAGCGGCCCTGCTCGCCGCCGATGCTGCCCTCCTGCGCCACGGCGTACCCCGCGGCGAGGGCGGTGTCATAAAGCTCCTGAAAATTGGTGGTCCAGTACGCGATATGCTGGGCACCTTGACGGCCTGAGTCCAGGAAGTCCTTGTAGACCGAGGGCGCGTCGTTACGGGGCTGAATCAATTCGATCTGGATGTCACCGGAGTTGGCGATGGCCACGCTCATCTTCATGTCGGAATCGCTGCCGTGATACCGGAAGAAGTCGGTGACGACGTTGTCGATGTAGAACCACGGCCCGACGCCGTGGCTGACCCACTCGTCCATGGACTCGTGGATGTCCTCTACGACGTAGCCGATCTGGGCGATCTTGCCGAAAGTGCGGCTCATAGTTTCTGCTCTTTCTGTAGTCGGGTGAGGAGAAGTTGTTCGATCTCGAAGCGCGCGGCGGCGAGGTCGATGTCGTCGTCGATCAATGACTGCAAGGCGACGCCGCGCAGCATGGCGATCATCACCGTGGCCAGGCCGTGAGCGTTGACGTTCGGCGGCACCTGGTTCGTTGCGATGGCCTGATGCAGACGCTTTTCGATTTCTTCGCGGAACTCCTGGTCTGCGTTGACCATCGCCGGTCGGATGTCATCGGACGGATTGGCCACCGCGTCGGCCCACAACACCAGGCGGGCACGGTTGATGGGCTGCAGGTCGGACACCACGTCGAAATAGATGTCGATCAGGGTGCGCAGCTCACCCAGCGCGTCGCTCGACTGTTGCTGGTCGAAAAGAGCCTCGCGGAATTGATAAGTCACGGATTCCACCAGGCGTTGCATCAGCACTCGTTTGGAGCCGAAGTGGTGTGAGACCAGTCCGCGACTGTAGCCTGCGCGTTCCCCGACGTTGGCGACGGTGACCTTTGCCGGGCCGGCTTCGCTGACCATAGCGGCAGCCGCTTCGATGAGCCGTTGTTCGGCTTCGCCGCGACGTTCCTCTTGCGTTTTTCGTTCCGGTGGATGGGTCA
>NZ_DASPSP010000197.1:0-11832 GCF_035623875.1 Mycobacterium sp.
AGAACTGGCCGGGGCACCAGTGATAGTCGGGGAACGGCCCGGGATAGGCCTCAGCGACGCTCGCCGCACCCAGACCAGCAAGTCCCAGACCTGTGGTGAGAGCAGTCGCGGCTGCGATTCGTTTGATGTTTTTCACCTTGCCTTCGTACCACGCAACGCGAGCGGCCAAACATCCGGCTCGGAGTTTTTCTTATAAATTTCTATGAATCAGCTTGGTACTGACTGTGTTTCAGTACCTGGAGTTATCCGTGTTGACGGCCACGTAAACGGCCGACCAGCGTGTTACTGCGAGAGAGTTAAGATCCGCCTGGTCGACACTGGACGCGTGACAAACACGGCGACGTGGCACCGTTGACAGCAGGAAGGAGACACCGGTGGCCGGTGATGGGTTTCATCCCAACTTGCAGCAAAGCGAACGGTTGATTCGCAATCGAGTGCACCACGTCAAGTCGTCTGATATCGACGCCGACACCGCGCAAAGCGAGGGCATGCAGCGCTTCGCGGCGATCAGTGGACGCACGGTCGGCTCGGAAAAACTCTGGATGGGTGAGACGCACGTCCACCCGCAGACGGTGTCGGCCAACCATCACCACGGCGAATCCGAAACGGCGATATTTGTCCTCAGCGGCCACCCAGACTTCGTGTTTCACGACGGCGAACACGAGGTGCGCATCGCAACCAGTCCCGGCGACTATGTCTTCATACCGCCGTATTTACCTCATCGGGAAGAGAATCCGAGTCCGGACGAGCCGGCCACAGTTGTGATCGCTCGTAGCACCCAAGACGCGATCGTCGTCAACCTGCCAGAGCTCTACGCGCTAAAGCCTTAGCAAAGTAGTGCAGCCGCCCCGGGTGGGACGGCTGCAAGCGGCATCGACTCAGGGGTGCCAGGGGCCGGGGCCGTGCCAATGGCCCGGGTCGTGTGGCTCGCCGTCGAAGTAGAAATCGTCGTGGCAGCGGTCTGCCCCCCAGTTGGGACCCCACGACGGGTCCCAGAACTGACCGGGACACCAGTGATAGTCGGGGAGTGGCCCGGGGAAGGCCTCGGCAACGCCCGCCGCACTCAAACCGGCAAGCCCTAACCCTGTGGAGGTGATTAAAGTCGCAGCTGCGACGCGCGTGATGTTTTTCACGCCGCCTTTTTACCCCGCAGAGCCGACCGGCTAAACCTGTTCCCCGGCGTGTTTTCTTGCGACTTTTCTGTGAATCAGCTTGGCGTCGGGTAGTTTACGACGGCCGCGGTGCGATAACGTCAGCGCGTGGCCAGCACTCGCAAGCTTGTTGCCGCCCTCACCCGACCCGGGCCGCATCGCGTCCTGCGCGGCGACCTGGCCTTTGCGGGCTTGCGCGGTGTGGTGTACACACCCGAAGCGGGACTGAACCTGCCCGGTCTGGCTTTCGGCCACGACTGGCTCACCGGCGTCGAGCGCTATTCGCGACTGCTCGAGCACCTGGCCTCGTGGGGCATCGTCGCGGCGGCCCCCGACACCGAGCGAGGACTGGCGCCATCGGTACTGAACCTGGCCTTCGATTTGGGCACCACGCTCGACATCGCCGCGGGTGTACGCCTTGGCCCGGGCAAGATCAGCGTGCATCCCAACAAACTCGGCGTGATCGGCCACGGCTTCGGCGGCTCGGCCGCGGTGTTTGCGGCGGCCGGGATGAAGGTCAAGCCCAAGGCGGTGGCGGCGATTTTCCCGACCGTCACCAGTCCACCGGCCGAACAACCGGCCGCGACCCTGAGCGTGCCAGGGGTGGTGTTCAGCGCCGCCGGCGATGCCAAGAAATTGCGCTCCAACGCCATTGAACTATCCCGGGCCTGGGACAGGGCCACGCTGCGGGTAGTCGGGAAAGCCCAGTCCACCGGACTCGCCGAGGGTCGTCGGCTGGCGAAGGTGATGGGCCTGGGCGGTCCGGATCGCAAGACGCAGAAGGCGATTCGTGCGTTGCTGACCGGGTACCTGCTGTATGCGCTCGGCGGCGACAAGACGTATCGCGAGTTCGCTGACCCAGACGTCCAGCTACCCAAGACCGTCGCCGTGGACCCGGAGGCGACGCCGGCGACCCCCGAACAGAAGTTCGTCGCATTACTCAAGGGCTGAGCTAACCAACCAACCGGTTGGGTGCGATAAAGTCGCATGAATCGCTGCGCTATGTCGAGACGTTGCGCGAACTGCTGCCCAGCTGAGCGGCTGTCACTGCCCGGCCTGCGGCAATTCATCGGCGGCGATCTCGCACGGAGTTGACCCGTCGGGCTGCGGTTCGGAATTCGGGGCGGACGGCGCCGCTGGCGGCGGCGGCGCGTCCGGCGGCGTGACCGGCTGGGCTACCGGCTCGTCGACAGCAACGCCGGTGGCTGGCGGGTTTTCCGCGGGCGCTTCGGCGGTGGCGCCTTCGGCCGTGGCGTCTTCGGCCGCGGCGTCTTTGTCGGCGCCGACCGGCTCGTCCGCGGTGGCCGTGTCGTCGGCGTCATCTGCGTCGTCGGTGTTATCGTCGTCCGCCAGGTCGGCGTCGTCGCCGAGTGGATCGTCGTCGTCCAGGGGATCGTCCGACAGCGGATCCCCGGACCCCGAAGGATCGGAGAAACCGTCAGCCAACGAACCCAGCAGACCGCCGATACCGTCGACGATCTTGCCGACGACACCGCCGATACTGCCGGCGAGACTGCCAAGACTGCCCAGATTGCCGGCGCCGCTGGACAAGCCGGCGGTATCGCCCACCGGGGCGGCCAATTCCGGAGGCACTGCAGGCCAATTGTCGACGGCGTCCGGGTAAAGCGAAGACGGCGGAGTCGACACGGCAGCAGGCACCGTCGGCACGATATCGGCCGACGTTGACTTCACCGGTACGGTGGCCGTGGCCGGGTTTGGACCGAGCGGCTCATCGGCGACCGGCGGCCAACTGGGACCCAGCTCACCGGGAATCTCGAAACACACCTCGCGCACCGAGCTCAGCGCGTCGACAGCCGCGTCGTAGGACGCCTCCATCGACCTCGCCGTCGAGCGCATCGCTGTGAGCCAGTCGGTGCGAATATCGTTGTCTACGTATGGGATAACGTGCTCGCGAACCAGCTCTTCGGCCGCCGACCGGTCGCCCGCCCTGGCCGTCACAGCGTGTGCGGCGGCCAGCCAAGCCGACCGCTCCCCCAACCTGCGATCGTCGATCGCGATCGCCGTCGCGGCCTTGTCGTCCACTAGCTGCCACAGCTTGTCGCGCAGCGCTGCATAGCCGTCGGCGGCGGCGCGGACGCGCGCGGTCACCTCCGCTGCGGTGTCGCAGTGCCGCTGCAGAAACCGCGTCGCGGAGTCGGCTCCAGACCCCGTCCAGGCCGCCGCGATCTCGGTGAGCTGCGCACGCTGCAGCCACAGCGCCTCGTCGATCGTGTTGAGCGCAGCCCGAAGCTCAGCGCTGTCGTCGTCGAGCGCCCGGAGGTCAAGTCCGGCTTCGGTCTCATACCAGTCCAGGACCTGTGCATCGTGCGCCGTCAGGTCGGGATGCTGATAACCGAGCAGATGGCATGCCTGCACGTAGGTCTGCGTGTGCTCCACGGCGGGCCGGCCCTCGGCCAGGCGCGCCGCCGCATCAAACCAGTCGACCACTTTGTCTAACCGATCCGCGCCGCGACGCTCAGATCGGCATCGATGTAGCGGTCAGCGCTGGCCCGCAGGGCGGTAGCGATCTCCCCGGTTGCCCGTGCCCATTGCCCAAGCTCACCGGCCAACCGATTCAGGGCTAACCGCAGTGCGTCGCCGTGACCGATGTAGGACCGCCCGGCGGCGGCGCCGTCGAAGGCCAAACTCCCAAAGTGAGTGCGCACCGTGCCGTCGATGAGGTGCGCGGCATTGTCGAACCGGTTCGCGACCGTGCGCAACATCGCAGCGTCGACGAACGCATTTCGTTGTCCCATACCAGTTTCGACGCATCGCGCCGTTCGGGGGTTCCGCGCTCAGTGCTGGGCGCGCACCGTTTCGGCGACGAGGGTGGCGAGCCGGTGGGCGGTGCGCTCGTCGTCCGCTTCCACCATGACCCGAATCATCTGTTCGGTTCCCGAGGGGCGCAACAGAATTCGCCCGGTATCACCGAGCTCGTCCTCGGCCTGCCGAACCACCGTGCGAACCGAGGGCGCGGCGACGGCGGCGGCCTTGTCGGCGACCCCGACGTTGATCAGCACCTGCGGCAAGGTGTGCATCACGGAGGCCAGGCCGGTCAGCGACGAGCCGGTCTGCGCCATTCGCGACATCAGCCGCAGGCCGGTGAGGATGCCGTCGCCGGTGGTGGCCAGGCCGGGCAGCACGATATGGCCGGATTGCTCGCCGCCGAGGCTGTAGTCACCGGATCGCAGCTCTTCCAGGACATAGCGGTCACCGACGCTGGTGGTGCGAACGGTCACCCCGGCGGCACGCATCGCCAGGTGCAGCCCGAGGTTGCTCATCACGGTCGCCACCAGGGTGTTGTCGACCAGTTCGCCGGCCTCTTGCATTGCCAGCGCCAGGATCACCATGATCGCATCGCCGTCGACGACCTGACCGGCGGCATCGATGGCCAGGCATCGGTCGGCGTCACCGTCGTGCGCCAGACCGAGGTCGGCGCCGTGGGCGAGGACCGCCGATCGCAGGGCATCCAAGTGCGTCGACCCGCAGCGGTCGTTGATGTTGAGGCCGTTGGGTTCGGCGTGGATCGCGATGACCCGCGCCCCGGCCACCCGGTAGGCGCGCGGTGCTGCCACCGAGGCCGCGCCATGCGCGCAGTCGACGACGACGGTCAGCCCGTCGAGCCCGACGGTGCCAGCCTTGCCGACCTGGCGCAGGTAGCGGTCCAGCGCATCCTCGGCGTCGATCACCCGTCCGATCCCCGACCCGACCGGACGCAGCCCCGGCCCGGCCGCGACCAGATCCTCGATCCGGTCCTCGGTGGCGTCGTCGAGCTTGTGTCCGCCCGGCCCGAATATTTTGATGCCGTTGTCGGGCATCGGGTTGTGCGACGCCGAGATCATCACCCCGAAGTCGGCGTCGTAGGCGCTCGTCAGGTAGGCCACCGCCGGTGTCGGCAGCACTCCGGCCCGCAGCGCGTCCACCCCTTCGCTGGTCAGACCGGCGATCACCGCCGCTTCCAGCATTTCGCCGCTGGCGCGAGGATCGCGGCCGATCACCGCGACGCGTCGGCGTGCGCTATTCGGGCTGGTCAGCCCTCGCGCGGCGGCGGTGCCGAGAGCTAACGCGAGCTCGGCGGTGAGCTCTCGATTGGCGACTCCGCGGACGCCGTCGGTGCCGAATAGTCGACCCATGCGGACAAACCTCTCACAGTTGGCGACCGCGCACACACATGACAAGAGGATTGCCCGTAGTGCCACCCAACTGGTACGCGGCCGTGATCGCCGACGTGATCAGCGCTTGCTGTACTGCGGCGCCTTGCGGGCCTTCTTGAGGCCATACTTCTTGCGCTCGGTGGCACGCGGGTCACGGGTGAGGAAGCCGGCCCTCTTCAGGGCGGGCCGGTCCTCGGGCGTGACCAGGATCAATGCCCTCGCGATGGCCAGCCGCAGCGCACCGGCCTGGCCGGACGGGCCCCCGCCATCGAGGTGGGCAAAGATGTCGAAGCTTTCCAGCCGGTCCACGGTCACCAGCGGCGCCTTGATGAGCTGCTGATGCACCTTGTTGGGGAAGTAAGCCTCCAGGCTGCGGCCATCGAGGTCGAATTTGCCGGTGCCGGGCACCAGCCGCACCCGCACCACGGCCTCCTTGCGGCGCCCGACCGTTTGGATCGGACGCTCGATGACGAAGGATTCCGCCCGCGTCGACGGCGTCGCTGCCTCGGCCGTCTGCGCGACAGTGCCTTCGGTGGCCTCGGTCTCAGTTTCTGCGATCTCTGTCATTGGGCCACCTGCTTGATCTCGAACGGAACCGGCTGCTGGGCGGTGTGTGGGTGCTGGGGACCGGCGTAGATACGCAGCTTGCGCTTGATCTGACGGCCGAGCTTGTTCTTCGGCAGCATGCCGACGACCGCCTTTTCCACGACACGGTCGGGGTGCTTCTCCATCAGCTCGCCGATCGTGCGCTTCCGCAGCCCGCCGGGATAACCCGAGTGGCGGTAAGCCAGCTTGTTGTGCAGTTTGTCGCCGCTGATTGCGACCTTGTCGGCATTGACGATGATGACGAAGTCGCCACCGTCAACATTGGGGGTGAATGTCGGCTTGTGCTTGCCGCGCAACAGGTTGGCTGCCGCGACGGCAAGACGGCCGAGCACCACGTCCGTGGCGTCAATGACGTACCACGCCCGCGTGGTGTCACCCGCCTTCGGCGCGTAGGTAGACACAGCGCTTACCTCTCTCGATTCGGGTTCTACCCGGTTTCGGATCCCGGTGTGACCCGGGTGCCGGTCAGGCGCTCACGGCAACGGGATGATCTCGGCGACCGACATTGACCCGAGTCCCGGCGTACCGCACGCCAACGCAGCAGCTTACCGGCGGTCATCCACGCAGGTCAAAACGCCGCGGACGTTGGGCGCACCCCGTCCCAGGTGTGATCGCGATATCGACGTCGTTGTTGCTGCACACGTCGGCCGCCGCGTTGACGATGAGCAGCAGCTCCTACGGCCGCCGCGCGGCTTAGCTGCGGGCCGATCTGACGCCGACTGCTAGTCGACCGAGCCGATGAACGTCAACACCAACTCGGCAACCCGCTCCGGCTGGTCAAGTTGCAGGAAGTGTCCGGCGTGTCCGACGATGGCCACGTCGCTACCGTCGGGCAGCGCTCTCGCCACCCAATGCGCGAAATCCGCTGTCATGCAACCGTCGTCGCGTCCGTGTAAGTAGAGGCTCGGCAGCGCCGGTGCCGATGTCCAATGCCGGTGCAGTTCGGCGTACCGCATCGGGGGGCGAGTATTGCGGATGGTGGCCCGGTAGGGCCCGAGCGCGGCACGCCAGCTCTCCGGTGTCCCGATCGCGGCGTCGACATGGCGCAGGTCTTCTGTGGCATCGTAACCCGGCGACCATCGCCGCCACAGCCTGGGCAGCACCCAGGATGCGGATCGCTCTGGCAGCCAAGGTAATTGGAAGTACATGATGTACCAGCTGCGCAGCAGCTGAGGTGGGATTTGACTCAGCAAGCGACCCCGATCGGGCACCTGCCTCAGCGGACGGAACGCCGCAGCCGGCGGCACCGACATGATCACCGCCTTGGCGAACGGACTGTCCGGCATCGCCGCCAAACCATTCGCCGCCATCGCACCCCAGTCGTGGCCGATCACCACGTCGCGATCGGTGCCGCCGGCCGCCGTCCGCGCCTGCAGCGCGTCGTCCATCAGCGCCCCGATGTGATAGCTGCCGTCGGACGGAATCGACGACGGCGCGTAGCCGCGCATGAACGGTGCCACCACCCGCCAGCCCGAGTCAGCGAGCCGGGGCGCGAAATTGCGCCAGCCGTAGGGGGTATCGGGAAACCCGTGCAGGCACAGCGCGATCGGGGCGTCGGGCGGCCCCCACGTCAGCGCCTTCAACTCCACGGCGGGAGCATGCACATCGATCCAGCGGGGTCCAGTCATCACCTGATCCTTTGACTAGAACTGGTCGAAGCCGGAGACCAGCCAACGCTCGCCGATCTTGTCCAGCGTCACCCGGACGCTGGAGCCGGCATCGGCCGGCGCCGCGTCACCGATCCGGATGGTCTGGTTGACGAAGACCAGGACTACTGCGTGATTGTGGCCGGCCGACTCCGACGCGGCCCCGGGAACGATGGCCGTCGCGGAGACGTGTCGTTCTTTCGCATTCGGAATGAGTTCCTCCTGCGTCCGCTGTACGTAGATGTCGCGGAAATTGCCGGTTAGTCGTTCCCGCGCGGCCGCCACGTCCCGATCCACGGTATCGAATCGGAACGAGAGCAGCGCGACGGTGGAATCCCTTGCCGCCGCTACCGATTGGCTGCGAGCAAGGTCGGTATTGCGAACCGACGAGTCCTTCCACTTGAGTAGACCCGCGGCGATCGCCAGCAGCAACGCCAGAGCCGGCAGCAAGCCGTAGACCAGTACGCGCGACCAGTTGACTCCTCGTGGTTGCGTCATGGCACGAACACCACGTCGGAGACTTTGGCGACATCGCCGACGCTCTTCACAGTGACCCGTATCCGCCAGAACTGTGGCTCCTGGTGCGCCTGCGCGGGATCCGACGACTTCACCGTCACCGCTACCAATACCCTGCCCAGATCGCCGTTTCGCGATTCGAGTCCAGCGTCGGTGACGGTGCCCACCAATTGCGATCGCATCCGCTTGGCGTTGTCCATGTATGACTGCTTGCGGCGGGCGAAGCTGTCATAGAACTTGCCGGTTGCCGAGTCCAGAATCCGTTGCGCGTCAGCGTCGGCATGCTGATAGTCGACCGTGAGGAGGTTCGCCGCGCCCTGGCTAGCCGCTTGCACGAAAAGGTTGCGCTGCGCGTCGAGGTTATGGGCCTCATACGCCCGGAAACCCAGCCAGCCGACCAGCCCTGCCAACACCACTCCTGCGACCAGGCCGGCGACCAGCGCGATCCGCTCAACCTGGGCCGGGGGTTGGGCGGGCCGAAGAAATACGACGTCTACCGGGTCTGCTGACGCCTCCACGACGGGCTCCCCGCCGGAGGTAGCAGCATCGTCTGGCATACCGTCCAACGTACGTGTCGACGCACGGCGGGCATGTCCGGGTCAAACGCTGATCGGCGCAGCCCGCCGGCTTTAGACCGCTGTCACCGCATCTTCGAGATCGGCGATGACGACCTTGCGCATGCCGTACATCGCCTGGGTGGCGGCCGCCGCGCGGGCCGGATCCGGATGGCTGACCAGCTCATAGAGTCGCTCGGGAACGATCTGCCAACTCAGACCGAATCGATCTTTGCACCAGCCGCAGTGCGATTCCTCGCCGCCGTCGGTCAGCCGATTCCAGTAGTAGTCGACCTCGTCTCGGTCCTTGCAGCTGATCGTGATGGACACCGCACAGCGCCATCGCCAACGCCATCCAGCAAGTGCACACCACCCGCTTCCAGCCGCCCGAGGTCGTCGTCATGCACCCGCGCCGGTGGGGCTGGTTCCTGGCCCTGCTCGACAACCAGCAGCGACCGCTGTTTCTGCCCGACGCCAACCGGCGATACAACGCCGCAGGGATCCCGGAGGAAGTCGCCAGCCAGCAGGTAGTCGGCAGTATCCCGGCCTGCCGGTGGTGACCGACCCGAACAGCGCCATCACCAGCGGAGCTGGCACCGAGGACATCGTCTGTGTGCTGCGCGCATCCGACGTGGTGCTGTGGGAGTCGGGAATCAGGGCAAGGGTGTTACCGGACACCAAGGCGCAGAACCTCACCGTGCTGTTGCAGCTGTTTGGGTACGTGGCGTTCTCCGTGGCCCGCTACCCGCAGAGCGTCGTCGAGATCACCGGCCTGACAGCACCGACGTTCTGAGAAGGTTGCTGCCGCACGGTAACAAGAAATCCGGTAGAGCCGCTACAGGGGTGCAGCTGCGATTCGGTCCACCGGACCCGGTAGCTCGGGCACCCGCGCTCTCATTGTAAGACTTGGCGTTTGGCGGAAGCTCAGTTCCGCACGGCCCACAAACCAAGCCCGGCGCGGTTATGGCATCGCCTCGGCCCAGGCGATATGGCCCTCGAAGCCAAGCGTTTTCGCCATGTCGCGGTAGCGATCCCGGAAGTCCGTGTAAGCAGCTTCGTCGCCGCGAGTCCGAGCTAGCAGCGCGCGCAGTCGCAGCAGAAAGATGTCGTGCAATACGAACCCCGGTTCGATGGGCACGGTCGCCAGCCGGTCGATGGCCGCCTGCGCTTCCTCCAGGTCTGTGTCGGCACCCCTGCGCAACAGGGCTTCTACCAGAACGGCGGTGGGCGGCCCACCAAAAACCCTGTCGCCGGAGGCGAAATCCCACTCAAGGGCAGCCCGCGACAGGTCGATCGAGCCGTCGAGATCGCCGGCTCGGGCCTTCTCCTTGGCGAAAACAGTGTCGACCATCGCCGCCGTGATCATGGTGAAGCGCTCTTGCACAGCGGCTTCGCGTGCCGCGGCAAGCAGGGCCAAGCCGTCGGCGCGTTGGGGACCGTCATAGGCCACGAGCACCAAGCCGCGCGCGAATCGGGCGGAAGCCAGCGTGAAATCGTCGCCGGATCGTTGGGTGATCTCAAGCAGCTCCGCCGTCTCGTGCAGGGCGGCCGCATCCGGCAGCAACACCCCCTGAGGGATGGTGAGGCCGTATTTATACTGCAGCACCACCGCGCGCGCCGCCGCGTCAAATTCGCGAACCATCCTCCCCGCGGTGTCGAAATCGGCTCGCCATCTCGGGTCTCCGAGGCAACACCGGACGCCTCCCCGCAAGAGGATGGCGCTTCCCAACGGAGAGAAAGCCGTCAGCATCCCCTTGCGGGGGTCGCCGTCGGCCAGGTCATTCATGAGTTGCGCCAACCGCAGGGTTTCGGCCATCTCGCCAACTTGGTATTTGGCGAGGAGTACGGCGGTGAGCAGGCCCAGCGTCAACGTCGGGTCGCCGATCGACTCCAGCACGCTGGTGAGTTCGGAAGCCAAGCTTGATGCTTCGTCGACGCGAGCGTGAGCGAGCAGTGCCAACACCAACCCGGCCATGCCCATGGCCAGCGAAGCTTTGTCGCCGGTGGCGCCAGCAAGGTCGCGCAGTTCGTCGAACCCGGTGTCGGCGATGCTGCCGCCGGCTAAGCAGGCGGTCACGCAAAGCATGGTGCGTGGCGCGGTGCGCATGGCTGCCCGGTTGGGGTCCTCGGCGGGTAGTGCGTCGGCGACGTGACGCGCACGCTGCCAACTCGCCCGTGCCGCGTCGAGTTCATGTTGGGTCAGCCACATGCCGGCGCGCATGTGCCATGCGAAGGCGGCGTGCAGATCACCGGCGGCCTCCAGATGCTCGGCGATCAGCGCAGCGTTCTCGTCGGTCGAAGCCGGGTCACCTGATTCGATCGCGGCCGCGACGCGCCGGTGCAGCTCGGCGCGATCCGATTTGAGCTGCGATTCGTAGGCCACGGTGTGGATCAGGTTGTGCCGAAACGCATACTCGGTGGACCCGGTGAACCGCACCTGATCGACCAGCTCGGCCCCCACAAGATCCTCTAAAACAGGATCAATCCCCAGCGTTGCCAGCAAGTCGAGGCTAAACCTCGAACCGATGACCGCCGCTGCGCTCAGCGTGCGCTTGGCTTTCGGGTCGAGGCGGTCGATGCGCGCGCCGATGGCGGCCTGCAAGGTGGCCGGTACGCCGACCTCGCCAACCTCTGCCGCCGACGAGTGTGCGCCCGGCTCGCCGCGCAGCACGCCGCGCTCGGCCAGTTCCCGCACAATCTCCTCGGCGAAGAACGGGTTGCCGGCGGCCCTGTCGGCGATCGTGTGGGCCAACCCGCCGAGCGAGGGGTCCGGCCCGAGCAGCTGCGCGATCAATGCTGCAGTCTCTGAATCACTCAGCGGCGCAAGGGCGATGGTTTGAGCCCTTGCCACCCGGGTCAACGCGCCCCGATATTCGGTGCGGTAGGTGACCAACATCAGCGAGGGCATCTGCGGGATCACTGTAAGGAACTCGGCCAGCATCGATTCGCTGACTTCATCGATCCATTGGGCGTCCTCGATGATGTAGAGCGCCGGGGTCGCGCGGGCCAACGAGGCGGAATTCACCAGCCCGGTCAACCGCCGCCGACGCGCATCCGGATCGATCCGAGGGAGGGCCACCTCAGGGTCCGCGATCCCCAGCAGGTCAGCGAAGAGCACCAAATCCTCGGGGTCTGCATCGGGAACCCGGGCGCGCACCCGGTCGCGGGCAGCCTGCCCATCAAGACCCTCGACGCCGGTGGCCGC
>NZ_DASPSP010000198.1:0-6052 GCF_035623875.1 Mycobacterium sp.
CCGGGGATGGTTTGACCGCTCGGGGTAGTGCCCACCACGGCACCATCGGGCTCGTAGCTGTTGACCGAGGTGGGCTGGTCAGCGACCTGGAAACCGGCGTCCTTGAGACGCTGACGCGCCGCGTCCACCTTAAGGCCGGACACATCGGGTACCCGGCCGCCCGGCGCGCCGTCGACGTACCGCGGGTCGGTTGACGGCAGACGCACGTCGCCGAAATCGGTGGCGACGGGTTTCATCGCCTCGAACCAGGTGCGGGCGGGCTCGCTACCGCCATACAGATCGCCGCTGCCGCACCTGCGCAGTGGGAATGAACAGACGTCCGAGGGTGTGCTGCTGTCGTCGAAGATGTAGTTCGCCGCCGCGTAGTGGTTGGTGAAGCCGACGAATCCCGCCGATCGATGCGACTCGGTGGTGCCGGTCTTGCTCGACAGCGGCAATGTCCAACCCACCGCACCGGCCGAGCCCGCGGCGGTGCCGCTGCCCTGGTCGTCCTTGCTCAAGGCGTTCGCGAGCGTGTTCGCCAGTCCTTCCGGCACCACCTGCTCACAGGGCTCGGTGGTGACAGATACCGGGTGGCCCTTGCGGTCGAAGATCTTGTCGATCGGGCTCGACGGGCACCACATGCCGCCGGACGCGAGGGTCGCCGCCACATTGGCGAGCTCGAGGTCGTTGAGTTGGAATGGACCCAAAGTGAACGAGCCCATGTTTTGTTGCTTGATCAATTCGGCCAAGCTTTCGCCGCTTGTCGGGTCGTAGATGCGCGCCGTTCCGGGACTCGCATAGGACCGCAGCCCCAGTCGGACCGCCATGTCGACCGCCCGCGGCACCCCGATGAGCTGGATCAGCCGCGCGAATGCGGTATTCGGTGAGGTGGCCAGCGCATCGGTGACGTTCATCGAGCCGCGGTAGCGTGCCGCGTTTGCCACGCACCAGGTTTCCTTCGGACAGCCGGGTGTATCGCTGCTGCCCAAGCCCTTGGCTTGAAAGAAGCCCGGCACCTGCAGCTGAGTCGTAATACCCATGCCCATGTCTAACGCCGCAGCTGTGGTGAAGATCTTGAAGATGGAGCCTGCCCCATCACCGACGAGTGAAAAGGGCTGCGGCTGCACCGTTTCGCGTGCGTCGCTGTTGAGACCGTAAGTGCGGTTGCTGGCCATCGCTATCACCCGATGCGCGTCCTTGCCGGGCTTGATCACGCTCATCACGCTGGCGATGCCGTCGAGCGTCGGGCTGGCGAACTTGTCGATCGCCTGCTTGACCGACGTCTGCACCTTGGGGTCCAGCGTCGTGCGGATCAGATAACCGCCGCGGGCAACCTGCTCCTTGCTGATGCCGGCCCGCGCGAGGTAATCCAGCACATAGTCACAGAAGAAGCCATTATCGCCGGCGGCGACGCAGCCACCCGGCAGCTCATTCGGATGGGGTAGCACGCCCAGCGGCTGTGCTTTGGCGGCACGCAACTCGTCGGAGTACTGGGGGAGATTGTCGACCATGGTGTCCAGCACCACGTTTCGCCGCTGCAGTGCCCCCTCGGGGTTGGTGTAGGGGTCGAGCGCACTCGTCGACTTCAGCATGCCGGCCAGCAGCGCGGCCTGGTCCCAGTTCAGCTGCGAAGCGTTGATGCCGAAATAAGTCTGAGCGGCGTCCTGCACACCGAACGCGCGGTTGCCGAACGACACCAAGTTGAGATAGCGGGTGAGCATCTCTGCTTTGGAGAGTTTCTCGTCGAGTGTCAGCGCAATCCGGATCTCGCGCAGTTTGCGCGCCGGTGTGATTTCCACAGCGGCCCGCCTCTCGGCTTCGGTCCGCGCGGTCACCAGCAACTGGTAGTTCTTGACGTACTGCTGTTCGATGGTCGATCCGCCGCGGGTGTCGAGGTTGCCCGACAGGTAGCCGGACAGGCCGGTCAGCGTGCCCGGCCAGTCCACCCCGTTGTGCTCAGCGAACCGCTTGTCCTCGATTGACACGATGGCCAGCTTCATCGTGTTGGCGATCTGGTCAGTGGGGACCTCGAACCGCCGCTGGGAATACAGCCAGGCGATCCGGTTTCCCGCGGCGTCGACGATCGTCGAAACCTGCGGAACGTCACCTTGCAGGATTTGTGCGGATTCGTCGGCGACAACGTCGGAGGCGCGGTTGAACAACAGCCCAATACCGCCCGCGACTGGGAACATCGATGCCGCCGCCAGCAGCGCGGCCAACAGGCAGCACCCTGCCAGCCTGGCAACAATTGCCGAAGTCGGCGCGCGCTCCGCCATACCTCAAGTATTCGCGGCCGGCCCCGAGATTGCGGCGAATGCCCACAACGGATCGCCTTTGATGTTGCGGGATTTATTGGCCGTGATTGTCACGGCGTTGTCACAACCCACGCGCTACACGCGGATATATGGTGGCACGCTCTGGGGCCATCACCGCAGACCAGAGGTCCCTGGGCAGGTAGCGACACCGTAAGGCACCCCGTCTTGCGGACTGCAAATCCGCTGGCCGCGGCCGACCGCAACGGTCGCCATCGCCTCCCGGCTAAACTTACTGTCGGCTAGAAGGCGAAACATTGTGCCTATCGCTTGGGGTCTGACCCGCAACTACTATTGCCGCTGTCGCTGCTGTGGCTCTAGCGGGCCCCGCGTGCGCGTGCGAGCCGTTCGATGGCACGTATTCGCTGGACAATAGCGGTGAGCCAGGAGCCCTAACCACCTGGATCGCCAATTCCACTTGTGGTCCCACGGGTTGTATCGCGCACATCGCCAATTCAAGAGGATGGAGCGGCGATGCACAGCTCGTGGGCGGTCATTGGACTATGACCGTTGACAGGCCAGACGGCACAGTCTGCTTGGACGGCCAGCTGTCGGGTGCGATACAGACGTGGTCATGGGATCCCGAAACGCTTAACGGCGAAGTAAGCGGAGTCCCCAATGGCCAAGGCGGCAACTGCGAAGCACCGGCCGATTCTTTCACTCTGACGAAGGTCGGCTAGCTACTAAGACCTGAAAAACGGGTCGTCGGGATGCTGGTGCTCAGTGGCGACCTGATTTTAGGGGTGTCTGGTTGGTTGGGGTGTCTGTTTCATGCAGCTAGGGTGCTGATCTTGACCAGGTTGTGGGCGAATACACCGTGTCCAAACCAGGTTCGGGCACAGGTGATACCTGTCAGTTCGGTGCGGTTCCACCCGTAGTTTCGCTTGAGGTGGTTGATCCGTCCCTCGGATCCGGTTCGCCATTTGACTTTGTCGCGGAAGGCACGCCGGTGCTCAAATTCGCGGCGGGCTGCGCCGGGTTTAGCTGCACGTGGGATCGCTACGTTGCGCACGCCCAGTTCGTGGAGGTCATGTTCGACTGAGGCGTAGCCGTAGCCGCGGTCAGCGGTCACCGCCTGGCGGGCCTCCGGTTCGACGGGCGATCCGTGCGATCGACCCGCTTGGCGATCGACAGCCCGATGCCGCGGCTGGCTCCCGAGACGAACATAGTCTTTCCTGTGGGTGTCTTTGTGCAGCCTTACCTTCAGCGACAGTCTTCTCCGCTAGCGTGGACACTCTGGTCCTTGCCAACGCGTCGCCATCGTGTGCTGCTAACACCGTGCGCAGAAACCGCTGAGTCTGTCGATGTCAGCCGTGACAGTGATCCGCACCAACCGCTGTGCCCGAGAACAACGTTCGCGCGGATTAACCGATTTGCCTTCACACCGAGGCAAAATCAGGGACATTGCGAACAACGTTCCAGAACGAAAGCCTGAGATCACGATGCCGCTCTACAAGATCACAACGCCGGACGGATTGCTTTCCGCGGAAGCGAAGGCGACGCTCGCCGCGGAGATCACCGAGTTCCACAGCCAAATGTCCGGTCTGGACGAGGCTTACACGAAGATCCTTTTCAATAGCTTTCCGCCCGGCGACGGTTTTATCGGCCGCGAGGCGGGGCCGGCGGTGATCCTGACGGTCAAGGTCCGCGCGGGTCGGCCGGCGGACTATTGGAAAAAGCTGCTGTTCGGGCTCAAGTCGCTGCTTCAGCGCGCGACCGGCGCGGCCGATGTTCAGATGCTGCTAGCCCTTGAGGAGACGCCGGCCAGCAACGCCATCGAGATGGGCGAGCTGATGCCCGAGATCGGCGCGTAGTCGAACCGCTCGTTAGCTCGCTGAGATCATCCCTGATGTCGTGAACGCAAAATGCTATCGCGGTGTAGCGATTGGCCATTGAGGCCCAAGACAGATCGCATCGTTTCGACAGCGCCGTCTTGACCGTCGAAACGCAGCCTGCGCAGGGCGGCTTTGCGCTGGGCGGGGGTGCTGGCGAATCGGGCGGCCCACAGGTCAGACGCTGAGGCGGTCAAGGTCACATCGAGTTCACCGTGCGCTGCCGCGAGTCGCCCCTCGGTGACAGTGAAATCGAAACTACGGCCATCGATCTGCACTCGGTAAGTCGCCTGCACTCCGACTGCACGCACCGTGTCGAAGCCCAACAGCACCCCGACGAGGAAGCCGTTGAGTGGAGATCGGAAACCCTCGCCGTCAATCCGCATCGTCTCCAGTCCAAAGCGCGCGATCGCACCAAGGATGGGCACCACGAGGCGCCACGCATCATCGGTGAGGCTGTAGACGGTGCGTGCGATTGGTGCCGGCAACTCGGTGCGTGCAATTAGTCCAGCACGCTCGAGTTCGTTGAGGCGTTGGGCCAAAAGATTTGTCGCGATCCCAGACAACTGCGCGCGGAGATCGCTGTAACGGCGCGGTCCTCCGACGAGCTCCCGCAAGATCAGCAACGTCCACCGCTCGCCCAGCACGTCTAGTCCGCTGGCGATCGGGCAGGCCTGGTCGTAGTTTCGGCGTCCAACCATGGGCTTAGCCTACCAGCGGAACATGTTTATCAACTTAGTACTTGATTTGTTTGTCTTATAGGTTTAGATTGATGACGTGCTGGCTGCCTCTGGCTCCGAGTTGCCAACCGCTCCAAGCGAAGCGTCGGTTGCGCAGGGTTGTGAGATACGGCCGCACAGATAGCGATCCGGGCGGCCGGAGACCGACAGGCGGCTTCCCGCGAAGAGTCAAAAAGGGAAGAGTCAAAAAGGGAGGAGAAATGATGGGTACACCGACGTTTTTTGTCAGTGGCGCCGCAGGCGGCCTCCAAGGCTCCACCGGTTTCCGCGTAACGCAGCTATTGCGTGAGCAGGGCCACGCCGTGCGCGCCCTAGTTCACCGGCTCGACGAGCGGTCGGATCGGGTTCGTGCGCTGGGCGCTGAAGTCGTCGAAGGCGATCTCCACGATCCTCGTTGCTTAACCGATGCCATGGCAGGCGTCCGCCGAGCCTACTTTGCTTACCCGGTGCAGGAAGGGCTCTTGCAGGCCGCGGCGACGTTTGCCGTAGCTGCGCGTTCAGCCGGCGTCGAGCAGGTCGTGAACCTCTCACAATGGCTGCAACCCAGCGGCGAGCAGCCGACCCCGCACCAGACGCGTCACTGGCTCGTCGAGAACATCTTCGACTGGGCTGGAGTCGGGGCGGTCCATCTTAACGCCGTGGTGTTCTACGAAAACCTCAAAACGTGGGCCCAACTCAGCCTTGACCGTGCCGGTGTTATCGCAATGCCGTGGGGACCGGAGACAACCAAAATCCCGCTGGTAGCCGCAGAGGATGTCGCCGCAGTAGCCGCGGCGTCGTTGTGCGGCCCGGTCTTGCCCAATGGCACTGTTGTCCGGTTGATGGGCGCTGGAGTTGCGAATAGTGACATCGCTGAAGCTTTCAGCGATGTCCTGGGTAGGTCGGTGCGGTATGTCGAGATCACCGACGAGCAGTGGGCCGACCGTGTACGAGGCGTCACGGGGGCCAACGCCGTTGCGGTGGAACATCTTGTCCACCTGTGGCGCTACCTACGCACACGACCACCGGAATACCAGGCCTTCTATCTGGCCAGTGAGGCGTTCGAACACTTCCTCGGCCGCAAGCCAAAGTCTCTGCCGGAGTTTTTGAACGATCATCGGGATCTCTTCGCTGAGGCGGCAAAATGAGGACCGAACAGTCCGGTCCCAGCCGCCGTCAGGCGGCTCGCGCCGTCCACGTGAAGCTG
>NZ_DASPSP010000214.1:0-5369 GCF_035623875.1 Mycobacterium sp.
CTTGTGTCAACGTTGATCGAGCGCGGATACCGGGTGGTTGGGCCCACGCTGTCCGACAACGCAATTGTGCTGGCCGAGCTGACCTCCGCCGATGATCTACCGCAAGGTTGGGGGGTCGATGTCGCTCCAGGACGGTATCGACTTCGCCGCCGCGACGACGACGCGCTGTTCGGTCATTCGGCCGGCCCGCAGTCGTGGAAGCAATTCCTGCACCCACCCAGGCAGCGGGTGTGGTCTTCAGACGAAACCCAACCCGAAGAGCAACCGCGCTACGCATTCATCGGGGTACGAGCGTGCGACTTGTCGGCGATCAAGATCCTCAACGGCGTCCTGGGTGTCGGCACACATCCGGACCAAGGGTTCGTCGGCCGGTTAAGGCGCATCTTCGTTGTCGCCGTCAACTGCACCGAGCCGGGCGGACTGTGCTTTTGCGCCTCGATGGGAACCGGACCCGAAGTCGGTCCAGGCTACGACCTGGCGCTCACCGAACGCATCGATGCCGATGGGCGCCGCTACCTGGTCGACGTGGGCAGCGACGCCGGATCCGAAGTGTTGGCTGCGCTACCCCACCGAGATGCTGAGCAGGATGAAATCGACTCTGCGCGAAGCGCTGTCAGTGCAGCAGCCGAGAACATGGGTCGGCAGATGCCGGACGGCGACCTGCGCGAACTGCTGATGGTTTCGCGCGAATCACCGCGCTGGGAAGATGTCGCGAGTCGGTGTCTGACGTGCGGGAACTGCACCATGGTGTGCCCCACCTGTTTCTGCACCAGCACCGAGGACGTCACCGACCTCGCCGGCGATCACGCCGAGCGCTGGATGAACTGGGCGTCCTGCTACGAATTTGACTTCACCTACATCCACGGCGGCACCGTGCGCCAATCGGCTGAGTCACGCTACCGGCATTGGATAACGCACAAGCTGGGCACCTGGCATGATCAGTTCGGCAGCACCGGTTGCGTCGGATGTGGACGCTGTATCGCATGGTGCCCCACGGGAATTGACATCACCGAGGAGATGAACGCGCTGGCTGGGCTGGCCGATGATCGCTGGCGCGAAAGGCCGGATCCGGGAGACGCCGATGACTGATGTTGCAGCGTGGCCGGCTGCGTCCTCTGCAATGGCCCCGGTCCCTTATCGAGTGCGAGCAAGGAGCGCAGAGAACTTCGAGTCGGCAACCATCTGGCTGGACCCAATCCAACAACGGGTGGCGTCACCACTGCCGGGCCAGTTCATGATGTTGTACGCCTTCGGCGTCGGTGAGATCGCCATGTCGGTCAGCGGTGTCCCGTCCAGCGCCGACGGAGCGATCGCTCACACCATTCGATCGGTCGGGGCGGTCAGCAAGGCGCTCCATGACGCCGACGCGGGCGCGGTCGTCGGAGTGCGCGGGCCGTTCGGCACCGATTGGGGTCTGGAATCGTGCGCCGGGCGGGATCTGGTGATAGTCGCCGGCGGGTGCGGGCTTGCCCCGGTGCGGCCGGTGATAGTGCAAGCGCTGGCCCAGCGGTCACGCTTCGGTCGGGTGCTGCTGGTTGCCGGGTCGCGAACACCAGAACAGTTTCTGTTCCGTGGCGAGGCCGAAGGGTGGACACAAAACCCACATCTCGACGCCGAACTGATCGTCGACGCGGCGGGGCCGGATTGGCCGTGGCAGATCGGGCTGGTGACCGAGCCATTGCGCCGGCTGACGCTCGACCCGCGACGCACCACCGCCATGATCTGCGGACCGGAGCCGATGATGCGATTCAGTGCACTGGCATTGATGGAACATGGTTTGGCCGCCAACGATATTCGCGTCTCGCTGGAGCGCAACATGCAATGCGGGATCGGCTGGTGCGGGCATTGTCAGCTCGGCCCGCTATTGCTGTGCCGCGACGGCCCAGTCGTCGGTTACGACGTCGCCGCGCCGTTACTGCAGGTCAAGGAGCTGTAAATGAGCGCACCCACGTTGGCCGTCTGGAAATTCGCCTCCTGCGACGGCTGTCAGTTGACCCTGCTGGACTGCGAAGACGAATTGCTCACGATCACAGAGCAGGTGCAAATCAGCACCTTCCTGGAAGCCTCCAGCGCGGTGGTCGGCGGACCCTACGACGTGTCGCTGGTCGAGGGCTCAATCACCACGCCGGCCGATGTGCGGCGCATCAAAGAGATCCGCGAGCAGTCCAAGATCCTGGTGACCATCGGTGCCTGCGCCACCGCGGGCGGTGTGCAGGCCCTACGAAACTTCGCCGACATCGACGAATTCGCGTCGGTGGTCTACGCCCGCCCGGAATACATTGCCACACTTGCCACATCGACACCGGCGTCGTCGCACGTCGCGGTCGACTACCAACTGCAGGGCTGCCCGATCGACCGCGGCCAGCTGCTCGATACGCTTGCCGCACTGCTGGTCGGACGCAAACCGCGACTGCCGGCCAAGACGGTGTGCACCGAATGCAAGATGCGCGGAGTGACGTGTGTCCTTGTCGCAGATGGTATCCCGTGTCTAGGGCCGGTGACCCACGCTGGATGCGGGGCGTTGTGTCCGTCATATCACCGCGGGTGCTACGGCTGCTTCGGTCCGGCTGCCACCCCCAATAGCGCCGCGCTCATCCCGCTGCTGCGCCGCGACGGGATGTCCAGCGGCGACGTCGAACACGTGTTCTCAACGTTCAACGTCAGCACTTTCACTACCAAGAGGAACGACCGGTGAACCCAGAGACGCGCACGCTCGGAGTCAGCGCACTGACCCGTGTCGAAGGCGAAGGCGCGCTGCGAGTCACGTTGACCGGCAACGCCGTGCACAGCGCCGAGCTGAAGATCTACGAGCCACCGCGGTTCTTCGAGGCCTTCCTGCGCGGGCGGGCCTACACCGAGCCGCCGGATATCACCGCGCGGGTCTGTGGCATCTGCCCGGTCGCCTATCAGGTAAGCGCATGCAACGCGATCGAGGAGGCGTGCGGAGTAACCATCGATCCCGAACTGGCGGCGCTTCGACGATTGCTGTATTGCGGTGAGTGGATCCACAGCCATGTGCTGCATATTTATCTGTTGCATGCTCCGGACTTTCTCGGCTATCCGGACGCGATCAGCCTCGCCAAAGATCGTCGCGAGTTCGTCGAACGGGGCCTGGCGTTGAAGAAGGCCGGCAATCGGTTGATGCAACAGCTCGGCGGCCGGGCCATTCACCCGATCAACCTTCGACTGGGCGGTTTCTACTCGGTGCCCTCACGCGACGAGCTCAAGCCCCTGGTCGAGATGCTACGAAGGGCCATGGACGATGCCCTGTACACCGTTCGAGCAGTCGCCGAATTCGATTTCCCCGAAATCGAATTCGATCACGAGCTGCTCTCGCTGACGGATCCTGACCGGTACGCCATCGAGAACGGGGCTATTTCGCGCAGCGCTGGGCCCGCGTTTCCGGTAGCCGACTTCCTGGACCATGTGGTCGAGTCGCAGGTGGCGCACTCCACCGCCTTGCACGCCACCCTGGACGGTGGTCGCCACCTGACTGGGCCGCTTGCGCGGTACTCGCTGAACTCGGCTGCGCTATCGCCGATCGCGCAGCAAGCGGCGGCGCAGGCAGGCCTCGGCGCCGAGTGTCGTAATCCGTTCCGCAGCATCGTTGTTCGAGCGGTCGAGGTGGTCTATGCGATCGAAGAGTCGCTGCGCCTCATCGCCGAATATCAACAGCCATCCCGACCGTTCGTCGAGGTGCCGGCCCAGGCAGGTGTGGGCCACGGCGTCAGCGAGGCCCCACGGGGGCTGCTCTACCATCGCTATGAGATCGGCGACGACGGCCTGATCAAGACGGCCACAATCGTGCCGCCCACCTCTCAGAACCAGGCTGCGATCGAACACGACATGGCTCAGCTGGTGGCCGTGAACCTGTCGCTGGACGACACGACGCTCACGTCGCTGTGCGAGCGGTCAATCCGCAACTACGACCCCTGCATTTCATGTTCGGCACATTTTCTCACGCTGACGGTCGAGCGTCGTTGACTCTAAACGCAGTTGTCATCGGAATTGGCAATGACTTTCGCCGCGACGACGGCGTCGGTCTCACGGTTGCTCGACGGATCGCAGAACGCGACCTTGTCGGCGTGCGCGTGGTGAGCGGGATCAGCGAACCCGCTGGATTACTGGACGCCTGGACGGGCGCCGCGCGTGCCATCGTGGTTGACGCTGCGGCAGGGGCGAATTCGGCTCCCGGCCGCATTCGGCGCTGGGCAGGGCCCGACCTGGAAATCACTGCCGCGGTGAGTTCGCATGTGCTCGGGCTGGCGCAGACCTGTGCGCTGGGACAAGTCCTAGACCAGATGCCTGACGAGTTGATGGTTTTCACTGTCGACATCGCCGACACAAATCACGGCGTGGGGCTGTCTCCGGCAGTTGCCGCCGCGGTGCCCGACTTGGTCGACCTGATAGTCGCCGAGCTCAACCGCTGAGGACCGACTGCCGATCGTCGGCTTCCGGCCAGAGCCGGCACCCCGTTACCTTCTCGGTTCGAATCCGCACAAAATAATCGTGCCGACCTCCGATCCACGGCCGCGAGAAAATCCCCGATAGCTCAATCAAATCGGACACATCGGTGAGCACCTGTGCGTGCCCGATGACGGTGACACTCCATCCGCAGTGCAAGTCCGGATCCAACTCGTCGGTCTCGAAGGCCACAACGCGATTGCCTGACGCGGCGGCCAGCATCGCCGGGTCGGCAATCCGGATCACCACGTCGCCCTTCCACCACCGGAATTCCACCGGCTGGACTGCGGGCAGGGCGTGCTCGGTGAACACCAGACGACCCATTGGGACCGTCCGCAGCAGCTGTAGGCACTGCTTGCGGTCGAGCACCTCGAGTTCTTGCAGCGACGACATAATTACTCCTCCCCAGCTCAACCATTCGCAGCACATCGAGTGGATGCATGCGCAATACTTGTCATGCTGAACTGCGGATCCGTGCCCTCGCCTTCGAGGAAACCTGCGTCAAGAGTCGACAAGTATTCCATGACATACACTTTGCTTCGTCGGCGCGTTAGCGGGGAGGGGCAGAAGTCACAACTCCCTGGGCCCAGGGACCTTCAAGTGCGCGCCGGTTTATCAGGAAACCTGTTGCGGCATTTCGGCGACCAGCGGCGTGTCGACGCCCACCGGACCAAAGCCGGCGGCACCCCCGGGCGAGCCGAGTGGGGCCGCGCGGCCGGCAAGCGTGTCATGGAAGAAGGCGGCGTTGTCAGCCAGATGTTGCCGCTCGTATTCCGGCAGATCGATTTCGTAGTAGATCGCACCGACCCGGCAAGCCGATTTGCAGGCACCGCAATCCACGCACTCATCCGGATTGATGTATAACGCTCGTGCACCTTCATAAATACAGTCGACCGGGCACTCCT
>NZ_DASPSP010000232.1:0-12805 GCF_035623875.1 Mycobacterium sp.
CGCGCCGGCCGCTCGCCCGACATGTGCGGGTCGGGGGCCGCAGTCAAGGCCGATTCTTCGGCGACGACGTGAATGACGACACTTATCGCCCGCTGGTCGCCATCGACACTGGCTGGGCACACGGCGTTACCGCAGCCGCACGCCAGCTGGTCGGCCCCGGCGGCGAGCGCGCCCAACGCGTCGGCGCGGCGCTGGGCGATGGTGCGCGGATCGTCATCGCACACTCCGTGAGCCAGCTGCGTCAACCGCCGGTCCAGCACCGCCGCGTCGGTCGAATACAACGTTCCCCATAGGTTGGTGGTGCCATCCGCGCCGTGCGGCGAGTCGATCACAACGTCGCGACCGCGGGCCGCCGCCCGGGTCCGCCGCAGCGCCGCGGGATCGTAACGATCGACAATGTCATCAATCGCTTGCTCGGCCTTGGCCACCGACAGCGGCCCGAACCGGATGGCCTCTTGGGCCAACGTCTTATCGGCCAAGTCCAGCGCCGCCTCGTCTTTGATCAGATCGGTGCGCCACACGATCGCGGCCACCAACCGCGCGCTGAGCATCCCGTCAACGAACAACGCCGCCACCTTGGGTAGCCGGTCGCGTAATGCGATGCTCAGATACATCTGGCCCGACGCCATGCCGTGGCTGACGTGCAACGCGGCGGCGACCTCGGCGGCCATTGAATCCCAGTTGTCGCACGACCACTGCGCGCAGTCAGTCGGGCCGTCGGCGCGTCGGCGTACTAGCTCCGCGATCGCCGCGAGCCGGCGTGCGGAGGCGGCCGCCTCGACGCAGGCCCACCCGGTGATCGCGGCGATCACCATGCTGTCGTCCGCGGTCGCCAGATCCGCCGATCCCAACAACCCTGCATCGAACATATGAGCGATCTTAGCCGCCTCCACTGACTAGCGGCGCCCGGAACCTCCAACCTGTGGACAAACTGCCGACTGTGGATAACTGGCAGTTACACCGCCACGGCTAGTGACGATAACCCGCGCAGCGTGACGTTCGGCTTGTAGACCGGATCACCGTCCAACCGCGCTCCAGGGAACCTCGTCGTCACCGCCGACAGCGCGACCGCCGCCTCCAGCCGAGCCAGCGGTGCGCCCAGGCAGTAGTGCAGACCCCGCCCGAACGACAAGTGCCGGAACGCTTTTCGATCTGGATCGAAGGTCTCCGGCTGCTCGAACTCGGCGGGGTCATGCTGCGCCGCGGCCAACAGGAGCAGCATCGTGTCGCCCTTGATTACCCGGGTATCCCCGATCGTCATGTCGTCGGCGGCGAATCGTGGCATTAATTGCACGGGCGGGTCGTAGCGCAGCGTTTCCTCGATGACCGCCGAAGCGCGATCTGGGTCGGCGCCCAGCGCGGCCCACTGCGTGGGGTGGCGCAGCATCGCCAAGACGGCGTTGGCGATCAGGTTCACCGTGGTCTCGTGCCCGGCGATCAGCAGCAAGCTGCAGGTCGCGGCGATCTCATCTTCGGTCAGCTGATCGCCGGATTCCTCTACCGCGATCAACCGCGACATCAGATCGTCGCCCGGACGTGAGCGGCGCTGTTCGATCAGGTCGTGCAGGTATTCCCGCAGCCACTGACCGGCGCCAATGCGCTCCTCCAAACCCTCCGCCGGCTCGCCGGTGACCGCGAAGAACGGGTCGAGCGCCTGCGCGAGCAGCGCCGACGCACGGCTGAACCCCGGCTCGTCCGCCAGCGGAACTCCCAGCAGTCGGCAGATGACCGCCACCGGCAGCGGGTAGGCCAGATCACCGATGACGTCGAACCGGCCCCTTTCGGCGATGCGGTCGAGCAATCCATCGACCAGTTGCGCGATGTCCGGTTGCAGCTCATTGACCACCTTGGGCACGAACGCCTTGCTGACCAGTTTGCGCAGCCGGGTGTGATCGGGTGGATCGAGAAACAGGAAACTGGGAGGTGCCATCGGGCGCGAAGCGCCAGCCCCCGCGAGCATACGTTGCACCACTGCCGACTTGAGCCGGTCGGAAGAGGACAACGGGTGGCGCAGCACCTCGTCGCAGTCCCGATAGGCCGAGAACACAGTGAGGTTGGAAACTGGCAGCTGCACTGGGCCGCACTCGCGGAACTGGCTGTAGACGCGATACGGGTCGGCGCGGTTGGCCGGGTCCAATAGCTGCAACAGCAATGCCTGCGGCTCGGCGACACTCGACACACTCGTCATGTACACATTGTGCAGGCCTTGGGAAGATGGCCACGCGATGCACGCCGCCAGGCTGGCGAACAGGGAGGTCGTGATGGACGGTAGATCGCTGGTCGTCGCGGTGGCTGTCACGATGATCGGCTGCGCCGGTTGCTCATCGCACCCCGCGATCAAGCCCGCACCCGGCACACTGCCCGCCGGCACCGCCGAACTCAGCGTGAACGGCGGCACCGCGCGGATCACTGACGCGGTGCAATGTGAGGCCATCGACTGGTTGCGAACAATCAGCACCGGCGACGAGGACTCGGGTGTGACCGTGATGCTGTCCAACGCGAACAAGCTGGTCGCCGAATTCGTCCGGTTCCGCAACTTCGACGGCTTCACCGGCAGCTATGACCGCCATCTGCAAGGCGAAGCCGCGGTCGCGATGACCGGTCCCACCTATCGAATCGCAGGTACCGCGGTCGGTTTCGCCGGCGCCAAGGCGACCGAGCGTACGACGGAATCCTTCGAGCTGCGAGTGTCCTGCTGACGTCGGTCAGCCACGCAGGAATTCGACGATGTAGCCGCCGAGCTCTTCGCCGGCGTCCTCTTGGAGGAAGTGCCCGGCATTATGCACGATCGGGTGCTCGATCCCCTGTGCGCCGGGCATCTCGCGCTGAAAGATCGGCGCCATTCCGCCAGTGATCGGGTCCCCGTCGCTGAAAGCCACCAACATCGGCGTCGAACTCGCGCAAAGCTTGGCCCATGCCGAGCGGTTGGCCGGTGCCGCCGGGTCATCCGGTGATGTCGGCACCAAGCCCGGCATGGCACGCGGCGCAGCGCAATAGGTGTCGTCCGGGAATGGCGCGTCATAGGCCGCGCGCACCTCGTCGCTCATCGGCCGGCGACAGCCGCCCTGCACGAACCGCCCGACATCGATCGACGGCGCCCCCTGGATCGCCTCGCGGAACCGCCACCAGATCTCCGGCATCGGGATATCTCCGGTCGGCAGCCCGGTATTGGCGACGACAAGCCTGCTGAAGCGTTCGGGATGCTCGGCGGCCAGGCGCAGTCCGATCAATCCGCCCCAGTCCTGCCCGACTAAGGTGACCCGGTGCAGGTCCAAGGTGTCGAAGACCAGTGCCCGAACCCACTCGACATGTCGCGCATAGGTGTGGTCCTCGATGCGAGCCGGCTTGTCAGAGCGACCGAACCCGACCAAGTCCGGGCAGACGACGCGATGCCCGGCCGCGGTCAGCACCGGAATCATCTTGCGGTATAGGAATGACCACGACGGCTCGCCGTGCAGCATGAGCACCGGATCGGCATCGTCCGGGCCGTCTTGCACCCAGGCCATCCGCAGCGTCCCGCCGTCGTCGTCTGAGACCTCGGAATAGTTTGGGGCATAGGAGAACTCGGGTAGATCCGTGAACCGGTCGTCTGGTGTTCGCAGCGTCTGCATGACTGTGAACATACGCCAGGTTCATTCGCCTTCCCGCAAATCGGCCAGGGTCGGATGTGCCATCAATCGATCCAGAAATGGACGGTGGCCTTTGAGGAGCTTGGTCCTGGCCTGCGCCACCGAAAACCAGCCGACGCGGTCGACCTCGGGGAAAGCCCGCACCCGCCCGGATCCTCTGGGCCATTCGAGTTCGAAGGTATTGCTGTGCGCATCGGCGAGGTCAAGATCGCCGCGCACGGCGAACGCGGTGACGACCTTGCCGCTGGGCTGCTTCAGCGGCGGAAACTCCATCCGCGGTCCGGCTGGCGGCGGCAGTCCGATTTCCTCTTCGAATTCACGCTGCGCGGCTGCCCACGGGTCTTCGCCGTGGGTGTACTCGCCTTTAGGAATCGACCAGACGCCGTCATCCTTGCGAGCCCAAAACGGCCCACCCGGATGGCCGATCAGGACTTCGACAACGTCGTCGCACACCCGATACAGCAGCAGCCCCGCGCTCAGCTTGGGCATCGCCAGCTGAGCCGAATTGCCCGGCTCCTCATCGCGCTGCGCACTCTGCATCGTCGCTGGTCAAACTCCAACCGCGCGTTCCAAATCTTTCAGCGAGCTTTCCAGATGACCGAGCAGCCGCTGCAGGTGCGGCACACTTCGCCGGCATCCGACCAGACCGAAATCGATGTTGCCGGCGTTGTTGGTCACCGTGATGTTCAACGCCTGCCCGTCCAGCGCGATCGACAGCGGATAGTTGCCGTCGAGCCGCGCGCCGCCCCAGTACATCGGCTCGGTTGGCCCCGGCACGTTGGAGATGACGATGTTGAACGGCGGTGGTGCCGACGAGACGAAGCCAGGAACCGCGGCGAGTCCCAGCGGCGCGATGAGGAAAGCCGACAACGCAAATGCTTGCAGCCGAGGCAGTTCGGAGAACACCTTCTTGTTGCCCCGCATCGATTCGCTGATTGCCTCGAGCCGCTTCGCCGGATCTTCGACGTCGGTGGCCAGGTTGCACAGGATGCTGCCGACCATGTTGCCGCCGCTGTCGGCTTCCTCGGCTGACCGCAGGCTCACCGGGACCATTGCGATCAGCGGAGTGTCCGGCAGCGCGTGCTGATCGAGCAGGTAGTGGCGCAGCGCACCGGCGCACATCGCGAGGACGACATCGTTGACGCTCACCCCGGCGGCCCGCTTGATGCTTTTGATGCGGTCCAGCGAATAGGACTGCGCAGCGGCACGGCGCGCGCCGCCGATCCGGACGTTGAGCATCGTGCGCGGCGCGGCGAACGGTAGCGTCAGTTGCTGTTCCACTAGCGCGGCACGCGCCAGGGACCACGTCGAAGGTCCAAACGCCGCAACGGATCCGGCGGCGTCCCTCAGCGTCTGCAACCGGGACCGGTTTGAGGAATGGCTACCGTTTCCGCGGCGTGGCAGGTTCCAGATCGGCCGCAGCTCCGGATCATCGGGATCGGTCGAAAATGTCCGCTGCATGAGCCTCAACGCGGAAACACCGTCGATCAATGAGTGGTGGAACTTGCTGTAGAGGGCGAACCGGCTGTCGTTCAGACCCTCAACGAAGTGCGCTTCCCACAGCGGGCGATGCCGGTCGAGCAGGCTGCTGTGCAGCCGCGAGGTCAGCTCGAGCAGGTCGCGAACCCGCCCCGGCGATGGCAGCGCCGAGCGCCGCACGTGGTAGTCGATGTCGACGTCGTCCGAATCGTCATAGGCCCAAGCGACATTGGCGACTCCGCCGAGAACCCAGGCAGGGCGCTTGCGGAAGGTGGGCTGAAAATCGCGGTTGGCGACCAGAGCGTCGTAGGCTTCCCGGGCAAATTCCGGTCCGGCGCCCTCCGGCGGCTCGAACAGTTGCAAGCCGCCGACGTGCATGGGGTGCTCGCGTGATTCGGTCAGCAGGAAAATCGAGTCGGTGGGCGACATCAGCTCCATCGCCCCATTAAAGCCCTGGGATGTG
The DNA here is from genome assembly GCF_035623875.1 of Mycobacterium sp. Lineage (GTDB taxonomy): Bacteria > Actinomycetota > Actinomycetes > Mycobacteriales > Mycobacteriaceae > Mycobacterium. Next base: position 5,572 of record NZ_DASPSP010000232.1, read on the forward strand.
GCGGATTCGGCCGAATCCACGCGGACCAGCCGCTGGCCTATGGCATCAGAGGTGAAGGCCCGGAAGACCGGGAAGCCCCGGCAGACCCGGGCCGTGCGGGATGCCCGGAAGCGGGATGCCCGGTCCGTGCGGTCCAGGTATGGAACCCGGCCCAGGTGGCGGCCCCGGGGCCCACGGTCCGGGCCCGGGCATCGGGGGCGGCGGGCCTGGAGCCAGCGGCCCTGGTCCGGGCATCGGAGCCGGAAGCTGTGGCGCCGGTAGCGGAGCAACCGGCACAGGTATGACCGGCGCAACGGCCGGTGGCGGAGCGGCCGGGGCGGGCGCCGGCGCAGCTGGAGCAGCCGGGACGACCGCCGGAGCGGCCGGCGCCTGCGCCGGTTGAGGCACCGGCCTGGCCGGAACCACGACACTCTTCCCAAGGCTGGGCCGGTTACTGACCGATGGTCGGATGTCGAGCGCCAGCGAGATCGTCAGCGCCGCGACACCGAAGACGAAGAGCATCAGAACCCCGAGTGCGACCAAAAACGGCCGGCGGCCCGGCTCGGTTTCGTCGGCCACGAATCCCGCGTCTGCGACAGCGGTGTAGATGTGGGCTTCGTCTGGCGCGGCGCTGTCGGCCCGTTGTTGGCTGTCAGTGCCGTCAGCGCCGCCAGTGCCGTCGTGGACCGACATGACCGGGTCCGCGGCTCCGGTGCCGGGATCTTGGGCATAGGCCAGGGCGGAGGTTGACCAGTCGAACAGCGGTGCGTGCGCGGACGCCAGCGCCGCACCGCGCGCGAGCGCCGATTCGGGCTCGGTGGGCGCGCTGACGGTAAGCGGGGTGGCGGCGTCGAGTTCTGCCTTGATCATCCCGACGTCAACACCGTTGGAGCCCACCACGAACAGGCCCTGTGGACGTGGTTGCAGCCGGCCCGCGTCGGCGGCCAGGGCGGTGAGCTCAGCGACGGCGTCCGCGTCGTCATCCGGCAGGGACACTTTGCGAACGTCGGTGACCGAACCGTCCGTCGAGTCAACGACCGCCAGCGTCGCACAGTCCGGCTCGATGAAAAGCAACCCGGTGTGGGTGTAACCGATGGTGGTGCCGAAAGACTGGGCCAACGCGGCCGCAGCCAGAAAGGCCGAGACCAGCATGATGTTTTCCACCCGGTGGGCAGCCAGCGCATCGTGCAACGCCCCCGCCTCAACGGGATCCGCGTAGGTCAGGCCGGTCGACGCCAACCGATAGCCCCCCTGAGCGGCGCCTTCTCGGGTGCCCAGGATCGCTGCCATCACCTGATTGGCCGCGGTCGAGGTTGGTGAGTTGCCGATGGCCGCTGCGGTAGCGACCGGGAAACCGTCCCGGTCGACGGTGGCGCCGTCACCGTTTGTTCCTTCGACCAGCACCATCCGGACTGTCGAGGGTGCCATCGACATCCCGAGTACGACGTCCACGCCCTCCATGTCCTCCCAAGCCCCCAAGCAGATGTGCGCTGCGGAGTTCTGACTCACGACATCGCGACGCGCATGCCCCCCAGCGAGTCTGATGCCTTGACCCTACTCGGTAGAGCAACCCGCGAACGGAAGGCTGACCTTGGGATCAGCTGAGTAGGGCCAACCCCTCGCAGTAGGCGGCGGGGTCAATCTCGGTGTCGGCGAAGACCGACTGCACGACGTAGCCACACGGGTTCGACGCTGTACACGAAGGCGCGGCCGAAATGCGTCTCCAGCATCGGTCGGGACCGGCAGTCGGATTTGCTGCGCTCGGCGCCGCCGAAGCCCTGGAAGGACATGATCTTCGCCGGCTGACGGCCGCCTTGAAATACCGTCGCCTTGTCGACCAGCCAAACTTGTCGTCGCCGTCCTTATCATCGACCCATGCGCAGGGCATCCTGGCTAACCTCGGGACTCCCGGCATGAAAATTGCGCTGATCTTTCTCCCGCTTTACTTCGGGCTCATTGTCGGCGGCATCGGCCGTAGCCTCTGGTTGGGCTTGGCGGGAGCTACCTTCGGCATGTTGTTGGCGCTATTACTGCGGCGTGAGCGCCCGGACACCGGCATGACGGCAATTGACACCATGAGCGGGGTGGAGTTCGAGGGCTACGTCGCCGCGCGCCTGCGGCGTGCCGGCTGGCAGGTGGAGTTCACCTCGGCGACCGGTGACTATGGCGTCGACCTGATCGCCGAAAAGGACGGCCAGTGCGTGGCGATCCAGTGCAAGCGCCTCGGTAAATCGGTCGGTGTCGCGGCCGTCCAGCAGGTGGTCTCGGGTGCAGTGCACCACGGCTGCACCAGAAGCATTGTCGTGAGCAACCAGGAGTTCACGACTGCTGCAAGGCAATTGGCCTATACGCACCGTTGTCAATTGATTGGGCGCCGAGCATTGCAAGCCTGGGTACCGCCGCCCGCACAGACGGCGACTTAGCACCAACGAGCCGACGGCGAGAGAAGCGACCAGACAATACGGCGCAGCCCTGAATACAAGTATCTGTTGACTCCATTGGATTGGTGGCAACCAAGCTGGCTCTAAACCTCGCGGGAAAGCAATGGCGGTGGCGGAGGGATTTGAACCCTATTCAGCTACCTGGTCAGGGAGCCGAAATAGGCACTAGCTGCGGAAAAACATCACAGTAGTTCACATGAGCTAACTGTAACTGTGGCCAAATTGTGGCCAAATTGTGGCCACGAGGGCGATCAGAGATACCGAAGCAGGCGGACTACGTGTGGTCGTCAACGAATCGGCGACCAGCAAAGGGATTGCGGCGCGGCCTGCCCGCCACATACCGGTCAGCGATGCGCAGCGGTGGGATGTGGCTGTAGTCCATCTTTTTAAGCTCGGCGTTCTTGGCCTCCTGCTCGGCCCAGATGTTCTCCACGTAACGCTGCCGGGTCGTAGTACCCGCACGGGGAGGCGGGCCGTCAGAGTCTGCTCGGCGGATAACGTGGCACTGTCGCCGTTCGTCCGGCGCTGCCAAGCTGAATACGCTGCGCGCACTTCCCATGAATGCATCGGTTGGGACCGCAAGGATGTACCAGCGGGGCTTCCAGTCCGCCCTCCCGCCGAAGCGTTGCAGCGCAGCGCGCAACAGCGCCGGTCGGTGATTCCACCGCACCAGAGATAGACCATCGCCCTCGATGTGCACCAGCCCGTCGTCGTCTACCGATGCGGTGACAGGGGTGACCACCGACGGCTCCCGCATGGAATGGTTGAAATGAATCCAGTGGATCAGATGGCCCGGCGCGTATGAATCGCACTGCCTATCGGTGCCCGAAAGATCCCATATATAACCGGACATGGAAATCTCCATTGTTCCGAGCCTCCGCTTGGGAGGCGCTCTTGCCCGACACCGGTCGATGTCCTAGGCCGCTTCGTCATCCGAGCCACCCATGAGCGTGGGGTTGGCGTGCGTCTAGTCGGAGCTTGGCGACGGCAACTCGTGAAGCAAGGTCACTCTACGGGAACGAACCGACTCGGTGCTGGACAGAAGACATAGCCGCGAGGAAGCGCGCACCAGTGCATTCACTGGTTCAATCCCAGTACCGCGCACCATAGTTTATGCAGCTCAGAGGCTATTTTTGAAATCTTGGCTTGATGGCGTGCACACAACGTGCACAACAGCGCTGTCCGTGGCGCGGATCGCTGAAACCAGGAGTACCCCGGTCGCCGTGCTCCTGGTAGACGGGGCTGTTACCCGCAGCGCCTCAGTCTTCGGCTACGCGCAGGATCGTCTTGCCAGGGATGCGCTTGTCGGGAGCGAATGCGGCGGCAGCTTCGGCGAGTGGAAGCACGGCACTCACCACCGGTTTGAGGCGTCCATCCCGTACTCGCGCGGCGAGGTCGGCGAGCTGGGCGCGATCGGCTTCGACAACGAAGAAAACTGCCCGCCCATTCCGCGGCAGGGTCTTCGGCGGCTCGGCAATGGCGACGAGCGTTCCGCCAGCCCGCACGAGAGCCGCCGAGCGGGCCAGAATGTCTCCGCCGATCACGTCAAACACCACGTCGACTTCGCCTGCGTCCTCCAGCTTTTCGGTCTCCAGGTCGAGGAAGGTGTGGACGCCGAGCTCCCCCGCCCGGTCTCGATCTGCGGTCCGGCCGGTACCGATGACGCGCGCACCGACCTCGCGAGCGAGCTGCACCGCGATCGACCCAACCCCACCCACGGCGCCGTGGATCAGAACCGTTTGTCCGGCGGCGAGGCGGCCGTGGTCGAACAGGCCCTGCCAGGCGGTCAATCCAGAGATGGGCAGCGACGCGGCCACAGTATGGTCGATGTCGATTGGCAGCGGTGCGAGATTACGGGCTTCCACAGCGGTGTACTCCGCGAGCGAGCCGTTGCGGGCCCAGTCGGCGAGCCCGAACACCCGCTGACCGACGCTCAAACCGGTGGCGCCGTACCCCAACTCAACCACGACGCCCGACAACTCGTGGCCGGGCACGATCGGTGTCCGGTCACGACCCGCGTGGTCGATCCAAGTGTGCGGCCAGTCAAGCTCCGTGCGTGTGAAACCCGCGGCGTGCACCCGCACGACGACGTCGTTGTCGGCCGTCTGGGGGTAGGGCAGGTCCGTGAGCGACAGGCCAGCGACACCGGCCTCACGATCTGAAACAGTGATGGCTTTCATTACAGGTCCTTACCTGATGTGGGTTTTTGTTGTCGGCAGTGACGCAGTACCCGCTGGCATATGTCAGCTAACGCAGCATTTTGATGCGGAGCCGCCGCGCGGCGGCCTCGGCGTCAGCGCGGGCGCGTTGTGAGTAACGGCGCTGTGCCAGAACAGGAAGTACAGCACATGGGGAGGGAGCGTAATGAGTGAGGAACAGCGGCCTTGTGACGCCAGAACGGCGCGGCAGGCGTCCTGGGGTGGCTCAGGTTGCCAGCGGTGGGCAGTGACGCAAGTGGACGGCCATTGGGCGTGTAAGCAGCACGCGGAGAAGCCGCCGCCGAACGGCTGGAACGTGGTACCCCGCGCATGTGAAAGACCTGCAGCGAGCTATGAGCACCTGAGGTTTGGAGTGAGCCGCCGGGGCATGATGCCCGGCACGGCACGTGATGTTCGCCAGGCGCTTTCCAGGTGGGCAGCCCTGCCGTGGTGGTCAGCGTTCTTAGCTGACCGGTCAATCGATTCCGACCTGCACGCTGAACGCTGGCGGACGATGGAGCGGTGATGCGGTCAGGGCGTCGATGGCTTAGCAGCCTGCTTGTTCAAGCTGATCGAGTAGAACGCCCACCGGCTCGACGAATCGCGTCCATGACGCCCACCCATCGAGTCACTTCACGTGTCGAATGGGACCTCATGCGGGGTGGCGCTGTTCAACTTCATTGGGTGGGATTATGTCTTCCACCAGACGGTCAATGCGGGCAACATCTTCTTCCGAAGGCATCGTCTGCATCGTCCAGTCGACGGTGACCCGGTCAGGTTCATTGGGTGGGATTATGTCTTCCACCAGACGGTCAATGCAGGCAACATCTTCTTCCGAAGGCATCGTCTGCATCGTCCAGTCGACGGTGCTCATCACGGCTGCAGAACCGGCGGCTGCAGAGGCTGCAGAGGCGCTTGGTTCGTCGGGAATCTCGGAAATCCAGGTGGAAGTGGTATTTCACGGGTCCTAAGCCCACCGCCGCTGCGAGGAGTGGCGGAATCGTCGGCGCACGCCGACCCGACGACCCAGCCCTGACCGCCGTTGGCAGCCAGGGCGTTTGTCTCGGCGATATACGCCGTCGTGCCGGTACCAGTCGCCGGAATCGACCAGCCGCCTTGCGAATCGGGGATGCTGACGGCTGCCACGCACCCGCTGTCAGCACTGGGACCGCCCCCGCCGCAATTTCCCCCCAGGTCATCCGGGGGCGGAACATTACTGCACTGATTTACTGCCTCTGTTTCGGCGTCCTGCGCGTTCGGATAGTCCACTGCCCAACCAATGGCTCCGTCCTCCTCCGACAAAGCGAGGGCGACCCCGGTGCAAGAAGAAGGAAGTCCGAAAGGTCCTCCAAAGCAAAGGGGCGGGAAGGCCTGGGCCGGTGCCGCTGCGCTGAGCACGCCGGCGATCATGGCGGGCGCGCCGAGAAGCAGGGCGGCGGCCGCGATCCGGCCGCGTTGTGTCATTATCTCCGGCGCCGCGATCACATACGACATGTCGGTCCACCTCCCAGCAATCCCCTGGTTGTCACCTGCCCGGCGGTCCTCCACCCGTCAGAACAGAATGGCTTAATTGTCTCGCCGCGCTGCGGGGCGGCATACGTAGCCGACTACTCGACTTCCAACCACCTTCAAAGTTGGGGGGTGGGGCTCTTGTACTTCGGTAGCCCGAGCGCACACGAACAAATCGCCGCCGACCTTGACCTCGATGGGCATCGGCTCGAATTGAGGCTACGCAAAGAGATCCTCTGGGACTCCGAGACGGCGACCGACGCGGAAGCCCGAGCTATGGAAGTTCGGCTGATCAGGGAGCATGCTATCGGGCGTCCTGGCCGATGTGGTTAAAGCCAAGCGGCTGGCGGCCAATCCGGCCAAGGGCGTGGAGAACCTGCCCCGCAAGACGTGCAAGCGGCGCGTGTACTTGTCGGCGGATGACCTGTACCGGCTCGCTGACGAATCTGGCCAACACCGAACGCTAGTGCTGGCGTTGGCCTACACCGGCATCCGATGGGGAGAAGCGGTGGGGCTGCGGGTGCGCGACGTGGAGTTCCTGCGCCGCCGGCTCAACGTGATTGAGAACGCCGTGCAGCTTGGTGTTAACCACGGTAGGTCCGACGAAGGGGCGCAAAGCGCGGTCGGTTCCGGTGCCTGAGTTCGTGCTCAAGGAACTGGCAAGCCAGTGCGCCGGTAAGGAGCCGGGCGACCTGGTGTTTTCATACCAAGGCGGTGGCTATCTTCCCCGGCCTAAGTCCGACGGTGGATGGTTCACATCTGCGGTGAAAAGGGCCAAGCTGCAGGAGATCACTCCGCACCAGCTGTGGCACACGTGCGCATCCCTGGCCGTGTCGGCGGGAGTGAACGTCTTGGCGCTGCAACGCATGCTTGGCCACAAGTCAGCAAAGATCACTCTCGACACTTATGCGGACCTGTTCGACGACGATCTGGACGCGGTCGGAGTCACCCTGAATATGTGGCCACGGGGCGTATCCGAGGGTTGCTAGCAAACACAGAAACCCACATCTGCCTGCATAGATAGGCTGGGAGAAATGGCGGTGACGGAGGGATTTGAACCCTCGGACGGGGATTACCCGTCACACGCTTTCGAGGCGTGCTCCTTAG
>NZ_DASPSP010000235.1:0-12150 GCF_035623875.1 Mycobacterium sp.
CGCCGACGGCCAGCGCGACATCAGTTACGCCAGCGTCGTGGTCACCGCCGCCGGATACCTCAACCGCCCGCGCTGGCCCGATGTCCAGGGCCGGGATACGTTTGCGGGCACCAGTATTCATTCGGCCTTGTGGGATTCGTCGCTGGACCTCACCGGCAAGAAGGTGGCGATCATCGGGGCCGGCTGCACCGCCGTGCAGATCGTCGACGCCTGCGTCGACCAGGTGGAGCACCTGACGGTGTTCCAGCGTCAGCCGCATTGGGTGGCACCCCGCAAACGGCTGACCGACGAGGTGCCCGCACACAAGCGCTACCTGGGGCGGCACCTGCCGCACTACGCGAAGTGGAACCGGCTGAAGTCCTACTGGGGCACGGCGGACAACAACTACCCGATCATCCTGCAGGACCCGGAGTGGGCCAAGGACCATCTGTCCATCTCTCCGGCCAACGATGTGCTGCTGCAGATGTGCCTGGAGTACATCGAGCAGACGTTCGGCAAAGACACTGAACTGGCCAAGAAAGTAACCCCGGACTTCGCGCCATATGGCAAGCGGATCATCCGCGATCCAGGTGGCTACTACGCGGCGTTGACCCGCAAGCACGTCGACGTCGAGGCCAGCGAACCGGCCGAGGTCAACGCGAAAGGCATTGTCACCCATGATGGTCGGCAGATCGACCTCGATATCATCATCTACGCCACCGGCTACTACTTGGATTTCCTGTCCACCATCGACGTCCGCGGCCGCGACGGCAAGAGGCTAACCGACGAATGGGGCGACAGTCCCCGCGCCTACCGCGGCGGAACTGTGCCCGGTTTCCCCAACCTCTTCACCATGTCGGCGCCGAATTACAGCCCCGGCCACGGTGCAGGCGCGAACTTCTCGATGGAGGTGCTGGCGCACTACATCATCGAATGCCTGCAATTGATGGCGCTGCGCGGCGCCACCACCATCGAGGTCACCCAGCGGGCGTACGAGGACTACGTCGCCGAGATTGATGAAGCGATGAGCCGTACCGTCTGGTGCCACACGCCGACTGCGCACACTTACTACCGGTCGGGTTCGGGCCGTGTGGTAGTGGCCACGCCGTATCGGCTGGTCGACGTGTGGCATCAGCATCGGGCGCCGATCGAAGAGGATTTCACCCTGCGATGACGCAATTACTCAGTGGGAAAACGGCTTTAGTGACCGGTAGTAGCCGGGGAATCGGACGTGCGATCGCCCAGCGGCTGGCGGCGGAAGGTGCGACTGTGGCGGTGACGGCCCGCGCCTACCAGCCGTCGCAATCTACCCGCGCGGGGGTCATCTCGGCGATCCCAGGGACGATCGACGAGACCATCGCGCTGATCGAAAACGCCGGTGGATCGGCGTTCGGGCTGACCGCCGACCTCGAGGACGCCGGGGCGCGCGATGGCCTGATTGACGCAGTCCTGGACCACACCGGCCGCATCGATATCCTCGTCAACAACGCCGGTTTCGCCGACTACAGTTTGGTCGAAGACATGTCCCTGGAGACCTTCGACCGGACCGTCGAGCACTATCTGCGGACGCCGTTTGTCCTGACCAAAGCTGCAGTGCCGCATATGCGTAAACAAGGTGGTGGGTGGATCGTCAACATCGGGTCCGTCACCGGTGTCGCCCCGGTGCGGCCCTACCGCGAGTACAACAAGACTTCCGGCGACGTTATCTACGCGTCGATGAAGGCTGCCCTGCACCGGTTCACCCAAGGTGTGGCCGCCGAACTGCTCGACGCCAATATCGCGGTCAATTGCGTTGGTCCATCGACGGCGGTCCGTACACCTGGTGCAGCACAACTCATTCCAGAGTCTTTTCCGACCGAGCCAGTCGAGTATCTTGCCGAGACGGTGTTCGCGATGTGCCATCTGCCCGCCGCAGAACGCACCGGCCTGGTGGCGTTCAGCCTGCACTATCCGTGGTCGCAGGGTCTGACAGTGCATTCTCTGGACGGCACTTCGACACTGCCGCCGCTGGAGCCGCCAGCCACGGCTAATCCGAACATTCAGGCCGCGGGAATCTAGCTCAGCACCGGGTCGGGCATCGCGCAGAAGCTGTGGCAGAGGCGGTCGCGGACGATCACGTCGGTGGTCTCGGGGTCGAACCAGCGGTCCACGACAGCCCAATGGATGGGGTGCATCAGGTAGGGCCCCATCAGTCCGTGGACGTCGGCGAACTCCTGCTCGAACACGTGGGTCCACGCCGAGGTGCCGACAGCATCGGATACCCGGCTCAGTTGCCATGCCCGGATCGCCGGCACGTAGCGCGGCATCAGCGACAACTCGTGCTCGAAGCGGGCGACGGTGGCCTCAGCGGTGTCGGGCGCGACGGACAGCAGCAGCGCCCGGTACACCGTGCCGGGGGTATCGCTGGAATTAACGGGCTCACCTGAATAGCCCGCACCGTTGACCCGGGTCACGGCGGGGTCGGCCATCAGTGCGGTGAATCGCGTTGCCGCGGAATCCCAGTGATGCTTGGTGGCGAATCTCAGGTGCATGAGGATGTCACCGCCGTTACGCGCACCGGGCAGCGTTGGCTCGACCACCCCGCGCAGCGCCCCGGCCGCGGCGGCGGCAGCGCGCAACTCACCGAGTATCCGGTCGCGATCGCCCTCGCGAACGTCGAGCAACCGGGTGACGCTATACATCGCAGAGGCCGTCCACGTCGTGGGCGGCCGCGGCGAACGACCGGGACCGCTCCTGCACCAATTCGCCAATCCGCGACCACCATTCGCCCAGCGCCGGGTCGAGTCGGCCCTTCCATGTCATCTCCCACCATGCCTGGGCGCTGGGCAGTGTCCAGGTGATGGTGACGGTATTGGATAGATCCTCGGACCAGATCGGCGGGCTGACCAGGATGTCGCGCAGCGTCATACCGCGGTCGCGTGCGCCCGGCGCGTACTCGGCGAGGTAGGTCTCGACGAATCGTCGCGCGCAGCCGGGCCGCGGCACCACACGGTCGATCACGAACACTTCGCCGTCAGCCATACGCCGTCCTTATGGCCGCGCTTAGCTCCAGGCACGCCCGCTGCCGGGCTCGCTGGGCGATGTCCAATATTGGCATGCTCATGAAACCGTGTATGCCGCCGTCGAATTGGGCGCACACAACGGATACCCCGGCCTCCTCGAGCGCCGAGGCGAAGGCCAGCGCCTCGTCGCGCAACGGGTCGTGCCCGGCGATCACCATTACGGCGGGCGGCAGTCCGTGCAGGTCGGCGTTCAGCGGTGTGGCATATGGATGCGCGCGGTCGGTCATGGAGGGCACGTACTGATCCCAATACCACCGCATGGCCGGCTTCGGGTTGTAGAAACCCTTGCCGAACAAGCGATACGACTCGGTGTCGAAGTCCGATGCGATCACCGGGTACAGCAAGAACTGGGCGGCCAGTGCCGGGCTGCCGCGGTCGCGGGCCATCAATGCCGTCACAGCGGCCAGGTTCCCGCCGGCGCTGTCGCCGCCGACGACGATCCGGCCGGGGTCGCAGCCGAAGGTGTGGGCATTGCGCGCCGTCCACTGGGTGGCCGCGTAGAGGTCGGCGACCGCCGCGGGCCAGCGATGCTCGGGCGCTAACCGATATGCCACCGAAACAACCACGGCGGGAAGGCGATTGGCGATATTACGGCACAGCTCGTCGTGGCTGTCGAGATCGCAGAACACGAAACCGCCGCCGTGCGCGTACACCAGAATCGGCAGGCCATCGTCTTCACCGGCATCGGGCCGGTAGATCCGTACCGGGATGTCGCCGCCGGGCCCCGGAATGCTTTCGTCGCGGACCTCGGCAACCGGCTCGGGTTCGGCCGGCGGCACGAACCGGGAGCGGATGGTCGCCCTGGCCTGCGCGCCGGTCATGTTGTGGACCGGCGGAAAGCCGGCGTCGAGCTCCTCGATCAGGGCGGCGATCTGTGGATCGAGGTTCACGCGTACTGCAAGGCGGGCCGCGACGCGGGAGCCGGACGCCGCGGTAGCAATGGCCGTAGCGGCTGCAAGGTCGGCGCAACTCGCTGGGGGCCGTCCTCGACGTTGCGCCAGATGGCCATCGCAGTCATCCGGACCGGGGCCGCCAGCCGTTGATCGAACATCATGCGATTCATCGGACCGCAGACTGACAACGCAGCGACCGCCTCGCCCGGGCTCCCGATGGGGGCTGCAACGCAGCCGAAGCCGAGCAGCGACTCCTCGCGCTCGAATGCCACACCGTGGGCCCGCACCTTGGCCAGTTCGACTGCAAGTTGGGAGCTGCTGGAAATCGAATACTTGGTCTTGCGGACCTGCAGATCCACCTCGGCCTCCTCATCGCTGTAGGCCAGGATCGCCTTGCCGACGGCGGTACAGTGCGCGGGCTGACGTCCGCCAACCCGGCTAGGGATTGCGCCGATCGTCCGATCACCGACCTTCTCGAGGTAGACGACGTCGGGTCCGTCCAGCACTGCGAGGTGCACGACGAGACCCGTGGCGCGGTGCAGTTCGCCCAGCAGCGGAGTGGCCGCGCGGACGAGACGGTCTTGGTGCACAGCGAGGGAGCCCAGCTCCACCAGCCGCATGCCGAGTTCGTAATCGCGACCACTACGGCGCAGCCAGCGCAGTTGCACCAGGCGCTCGAGCATCCGATGCGCCGACGAGCGCGGCAGTCCGGTGCGGCGGACGATTTGCGCCAGCGTCAGCCGTCCCGGGCCTTCGAATGCGTCGAGGACCAGGGAGATGCGGTCGATGACGGCCGAGGGGGTGGCCTGTTCGGCGGTCGCTACGGCGTTCACGGTCCCTGACATAGGTTCTCCAAACCTTGTATGTCTGAGTGACATATTTCTATTAGTAATATCAGATTTGTACCACAGTGGTGTGGCCGTTGTCACTACGCACACGAAAATTGCCGTCGGACACAATCGTTGTCCGGCAGCAAAAGATGGATCAGCGCAGGTCAGCCCTTGATTGCCGACTGGCCTGCGCGGCGGCCGTAGAAGCTGCCGTCACCAAGCGAGACGCCGCTGGCGTAACCCCATGCGGCCAGGCCGGCGGTCGAACGACCCGCAGCGAAAAGCCCCGGAATGGGCTCACCGTTGACATGCAGCACCTCGGCGTCCAACGTGGTCGCAAGCCCGCCCAAGGTGAAGCCGCCGGTGCTGTCCCGCAGGTCGATTGCGCCGACCGGGGACCCGATCGGCTTCACCCACTCGGACTTCTTGTGCAGCAGCGGATCTTCGCCGCGGGCCGCGCCGTCGTTGTAGGCGGCCACGGTCGCCTGCAGCGAACCGGGTGTCAGGCCCATATCGCTTTCCAGGTCGGCAACGCTGTCAGCCACCCAGGTAGCCGGTCGCAGCATTAGCTTCGGTGACCACGAGGCCATCGCCTCCTCCTGGGCATCGCCGTCGATGACCAGGTAGGCAATATTGTCCTGCTGGTAGAGGGTTAGCTGGCCGATCCGACCCGGGTAGGTGTCCTCGGTGACGTAACGCTGACCGCGGCCGTTCACCAGGATGCCGCGCACCAGTTGCTGAGGGTCGATGAAGATCGCGACTTCGGTGGCGTCCATGTGCGCGAGGTCGGCGCCCAGCGCCTGGGCCATCCGGATGGCCTGCCCGTCGTGCTGTTCGATCGAGGCTGCCGGGCGTCCCGCGATCCGCGGGGCAAAGCGCGTCACCATGGCGTCGTTGTAGGCGAAACTGCCCGTCGCGAGCACGACCCCAGTGTGGGCGCGGATCGTCATCTCGGTGCCGTACTGGCGGGCGCGGACCCCGACCACTCTGCCGTCGGATTCAACGACCAGGCATTGCACCCGCACGTCGTAGAGTGCCCGCGCGCCGGCGGTGGTGGCGGTGTCGACCAGCGGCTTCATCAGCATGTAGCCCGCGCTGGCCTCGCCCTGCTTCTTGTTCTGCATTTGCGGGATGTGCCCGCGCGGGGCCGGGGTGGCAATGGTATTGAACGGGTAGGCGTTTTCGCCGCCGCTGTACATCAACCCCTGGTCGCCCATCGGTTCCCAGCCGGGCTCGGAGAAGAACTCCGCCTTGAACGGCACGCCGCAGCCGACCAGCCAGTCGAAGTGGGCGACGCTGCCGGCGCAATAGTCGGCGATCCGGTCCTCATCGGCGCCGGGCCCCATAGCCACGTTGAGAAAGGCCGCCATGTTCTCGACGGAATCAGCAAAACCACAAGCTTTTTGCAGCGCCGTTCCGCCGCCGAGGTAGATGAAACCACCGGCCATCGCCGCCGCGCCGCCCCAGGACCCGGTGCGTTCCAGGACCAACACCTCCGCGCCGGAGCGAGCCGCTTCGACCGCCGCTGCGGCGCCAGCAACTCCGTAGCCGGCGATGACGACGTCGGCCTCGTGGTCCCACGAGGTGATCGACGACGCCAGTACGGGCGTTACGTCGGCGTCCGGGGTCATAACCGCATTGCCGCAGGCATCTCACCGACCCACTGGTGGCCCCAATAGCTGTCAGCCGTGATTTCCTCTGCGGTGTAATAGGCTTCGTCGACCCGCATACCGTCGGTGCCGAATTCGATGTCCCAGTCACCGGGTGCGCGGACGTAGAACGACAGCATCTTGTCATTGGTGTGACGCCCGAGGGTTGAGGACAACTGGAAGCCTTCGGCGTTGACGCGGTCCAAGGCCTGACCCACGGCGTCGAGGGTGTCGACCTCGACCATGATGTGGACAAGGCGTGGATCGCGCAAATGTGCGGCCGGGACAATCGCCAGACTGTGGTGTCGTTCGTTGATCCCGAGGAAGCGAACCCGCACCGGGCCAAACTCTTTGGGCAACGGTACGCGGAACGCGCCGCGGGAACGGAAACCGAGTACATCGGTATAGAAATCGAACAGCCCGTTGGGATCGGTGGCCGGCACGACGACATGTCCCATTCCCTGATCGCCGGTGACGAATCGCGCGCCGAACGGGGTGATGACTGGGCTGTGGTCAAGCACCGCGCCATGGAACACCTCAAGCGTGGTGCCGGCCGGGTCTTCGAACGTGATCACCTCTTCTACCCAGCGGGCCTCGGCGTCATCGGTGGACAATTGCTTGAACGGCACTCCGGCGCCGTCGAGAGCTGCTTTGACCCGCTGCAACCCCGGGTGATCGCGCACTTCCCAGCCGACGGTGAGCACCCGGTCGGTCTCACCGGGCATCACGATAAGCCGGGCCACACGCTCATCCATCCGCAGGTACAACGCTGACGGGTCGGGTCCCTTGCCTTCCGCGAAGCCGAGAACACCGAAGGCGAACTGTCGCCAGCGATCGATGTCGTTGGTCGAAATCGTGATGTAGCCAAGGCTTTTCAGGTCACTCACGTGTAACTCCTAGATCAGCGCCCGCAGCGGGCCCTCGGGCGGATCGATGCCCAGCGAGCTCAGCGCCGACGCGTGATACGTGGTGCCGGGCATGTGGATGGCGTGCAACTGGCCGACGTGCACATCGCGCCAGTACCGCTGCAGCGGTTTGTCCATCCGCGCCGCATTCCCACCGGAGCGCGCGAAGATCTCATCGACCGCGGACACCGCGCGCCACACCGCGCGGACTTGGGTACGACGACCCGCTGCGCGATCAGCGAACGACACCTCCTTTCCGGAAGCGACGATGTCGTAGATGCGATCGGCGTTGGCCAGCAATTCCTGGCGCGCGGCGTTGATGTCGGCGGCGGCCTCGCCGATGGCGTACATGACGTAGGGGTCGTCCTTGATCGCGGTTCCGGTGGCGGCGACGCGTTCGCGTTGGTAGTCCAGGTGCGCGGCGAGCGCGCCCTCGGCAATGCCGATGGTCGCCGCCGAGATGCCCAGCGGGAACATCGTCGACCACGGCATCAGATAAAGCGGCTCGGTCATGCCGGCCTCGCGCTGGGCGGTGCCGTCCATCACCTTCGTCGCGTCCATAGTCCGATAGGCCGGGACGAACGCATCCTTGACGATCACGTCCTTGGAGCCGGTTCCGCGCAGCCCCACAACATTCCACGAGTCTTCGACGATCTCGTAGTCCTTGCGCGGCAGAATCATGTGGAGCATCTGCGGCGGCATGATCGGTCTGCCCTCGCTGTCGCCGAGCATCGCGCCCAGGATGATCCAGTCGCAGTGGTCGGTTCCCGAGCTGAACTGCCAGCGGCCGTTGAAGATGTAGCCGCCGTCGACCGGCTTGGCCACACCCTGCGGCGCGTAAGGGGACGCCATCCACGTGTCGACATCATCGGCCCAGACTTCGGCCGCCACCTTCGGATCCGCATAAGCCAATTGGTAGGGGTGCACGCCTACCACGCCGACAATCCAGCCGGCAGCCGGATCCAGCGCCGCGGTGGCCATCACCACCTCGGCGAACTCACGCGGGTGGGCCTCAAACCCCCGGTACTGCTTGGTCTGCAGCAGCCGGATCAGGCCGGCCCCTTTCATCAGCTTGACGGTGTCGTCGGTGAGCCGGCCAATCCTCTCCGCTTCGGCGGCCTGCTCGCGCAACTGGTCGGCCATGTCCATGACCCGGTCAAGAACCCGCTCGCTCATGTTTGTCGTCCTTACGTGTGAGGGCTTATCTAATGGTGTACCGCAGTCCGTGCCGAACCCGAAGGCGATCCCGGTGAGCGGACCTAAATGCGATCAAAACTCGATGTGCACATCGGCGCTCACCGGCCTGGCCTGACACGCGAGAATCAGGCCGTCTCGTAGATCCTCGGGCTCGAGGATGTCGCACGCCGCCATGTCGACCTCACCCTCGACGACGGTAGCCACGCACGAACCACAGCGGCCTTCCCTGCACGAATGGGGCACATCAATGCCCGCATCGAGCAACATCTCGACCAGGGTCTGGGTGCGTGGCCAGCTAAACCGATGCTGCTGACCGTCGAGTTCTACTTCGACCTGCGCGACTTCTGACATGAGCAGATGGTCCGGCATCGACGCGGCACGGTACCCGCGCACGCCCGATGGCCGGGAAAACTTGGCCGCACCGCCCGGTGACCGGGAACGGCGGGACGCGGCGTGGCAGACGTACCTACAGTGAATGCTTGTGAACCTCGATGCACCCCTGGACGTCGTAGTGGTGGGCGCCGGGTTCGCCGGTCTGTATGCCCTGCACAGATTGCGCGCGCAAGGTCTCTCGGTGCGGGTACTCGAGGCCGCGCCCGAGCTGGGCGGCACCTGGTATTACAACCGGTATCCGGGTGCGCGCTGTGACGTCGAGAGCGTCGACTACTGCTACTCGTTCTCCGACGAACTGCAGCAGGAGTGGAACTGGACCGAGAAGTACGCCACCCAGGCCGAGATCTTGCGCTACCTGAACTGGGTCGCAGACAAACTCGACCTGCGCCGCGACATCGCGTTCAACGCCCGGGTCGTCTCGGCGGTGTTCGACGAGACGACGCTGCGCTGGACAGTGACCATCGACAGCGGGCAGGTGCTCTCGGCGCGGTTCTGCGTGATGGCGACCGGCCCGTTATCGGACGCGTTGACCCCGAACTTCCCCGGCCTGGATAGCTTCGCGGGCGAGATCTACCACACCGCGGCGTGGCCTCACGATCCCGTCGATTTCACCGGCAAGCGGGTGGCGGTCATTGGCACCGGATCATCTGGCATCCAATCGATTCCGGTAATCGCCGAGCGGGCCGCGCACCTCTACGTCTTCCAGCGCACCCCCAACTACAGCATCCCGGCGGGCAACAGGCCGTTGCCCGCCGAGGAGCTCGACGACATCAAGGCCGGCTACGCGGAGCGACGCCGGCTGTCCTGGCGCAGTGGCGGCGGTTCACCGCATATCACCGCCCCGAAGCCGACCATGGAGTTCACACCCGAGGAGCGCCGTGCGGCGTTCGAAAAGCGTTGGCAGCTGGGTGGTGTGCTGTACTCCAAGACATTCCCCGACCAGATGAGCGACTTGGCGGCCAACGACGAGGCCCGCAAGTTCTACGAGGAGAAGGTCCGGGCGGTAATCGACGATCCTGCGATCGCCGACCTGCTGATACCCAATGATCACCCGATTGGGACCAAGCGAATCTGCACCGACAGCAACTACTTTCAGACGTTCAACCGGCCCAATGTGTCGCTGGTCAGTGTGCGCGCCACCCCGATCGAATCCGTTGACGCCGCCGGGATCAACACCACCGACGGCCACTATGACCTCGATACAATCGTGTTCGCGACGGGTTTCGACGCGATGACCGGTGCGCTGGGCAGAATCGACGTCGTCGGCCGCGACGGTGCGACGCTGCGCGACGATTGGGCGCACGGACCGCGCACGTATCTGGGGTTGGGCGTCGACCGGTTCCCCAATCTGTTTTTGATCTCGGGCCCTGGAGCACCCGCTGTGCTGGCGAACATGGTGCTACACGCCGAGGCGCAGGTGAATTGGATCAGCGAGGCCATCAACTACCTCGACAATCACGGTTACGCCGCAATGGAACCGACTCGAGACGCCGTGGACGGCTGGGTAGCCGAATTAGCCCGGCGGGCCGAGATGACGCTGTTCACCAAGGCGAACTCGTGGTACATGGGCGCCAACGTGCCGGGAAAGCCCCGTGGCTTTATGTTGTTCGTCGGGGGATTCGCGACGTACAACGACATCTGTGCCGAGGCCGCCGACGCCGGGTACAAGGGATTCGTCTTGGTGAAGGCCCCTTGATGCCGGGTCTGCGGCGGAGGTGCAGATAACTACAGAAAGTTGTTGCGATGGAGAGTAATTCAAGGCAGCTGGCCGGGAAGGTCGTCGTCATCACCGGGGGCGCGGGCGGGCTCGGCGCGGCGTTCGCGCGCCACATAGTCGCCCGCGGCGGCAACGTGATGCTCGCTGACCTGCTCGACGACGAGGGCAAGCAGCTGGCCGACGAGCTCGGCACGCACGCGCGTTACACCCATCTCGACGTCACCGACCCCGAACAGTGGTCGGACGCGGTGCAGTTCACCGTCACCGAGTTCGGCACGCTTAACGGCCTAGTGAACAACGCCGGGGTGTCGACCGGTCAATACCTCGAGCACGAGCCGGTGGCGCACTTCCGAATGGTGTTGGAGGTGAACCTAGTCGGGGTGTTCAACGGTCTGCAAGCGGTAATCGCGCCGATGCGCACAGCTGGCGGCGGCTCGATCGTCAACATCTCGTCTGCGGCCGGCTTATTCGGTCTGGCGTTCACGGCCGGCTATGGAGCCTCGAAGTGGGGTGTGCGGGGATTGTCGAAGATCGCGGCCGTCGAGCTGGGCGCCGATCGCATCCGGGTCAATTCGGTGCACCCCGGCATGACCTACACGCCGATGACCGCACATGTCGGCATCCAGGTCGGCGAAGGCAACTATCCCAACACGCCGATGGAACGGGTCGCGGTGCCCGACGAGATCGCCGGCGCCGTGGGTTATCTGCTGTCCGACGACGCCGCATACGTCACCGGCGCGGAGATTGCGGTCGACGGAGGCTGGACTGCCGGGCCGACGCTGAAATATGTTATGGGGCAGTAGAACCAGACAGGAGTCCAGATGAAGCGATTGGAACACAACCGGATCCTGGTGACCGGCGCTGCCTCGGGCATCGGGCAGGCCACCGCGCTGCGCCTGCTGGACGAGGGCGGCGCGGTGGTCGCCGCCGACGTCGCCGCCGACGGGCTGGACAAAACCCGCGCCCGGGCCGCGGAGATCGGAGCCGGTGAGCGGCTGACCACGTTGGAGATGAACGTCGGCGACGAGCGGTCGGTGGTCGACGGTGTGCGCTCGGCGGTGGACACGCTGGGCGGCCTGGATTCGCTGGTCAACGCCGCCGGAATCCTGCGCGCCGCGCACACCGATCAGATGGGCCTGGACCTGTGGAACCAGGTCATCGGCGTCAACCTGACCGGGACCTTCCTGGTGGTCCGCGAGGCGCTGCCGACGCTGTTGCACAATCCCCGCAGCGCGATCGTCAACTTCAGCTCGACGTCGGCGGCGTTCGCGCATCCCTACATGGCGGCCTACGCGGCCAGCAAGGGCGGGATTCAGTCCTTCACCCATGCGCTGGCGCTCGAGTACGCGAGTAAAGGACTACGTGCGGTGTGCGTGGCGCCCGGAAGTATCAAGTCCGGAATCACCGATGCCACAGCCGGATACATCCCTGCGGACGCGGACTGGACGCTGTTCACCCGGCTGATGCCGATCATGCCGACCACGCTGGAATCCAGCGGCGCCGGGATGGCCGACCCGGCGGCCGT
>NZ_DASPSP010000236.1:0-5848 GCF_035623875.1 Mycobacterium sp.
GGTCACCGGTGGACTCTTTGACCATTCTGACGTTGTCGATGGTCTCAGACATCCGCACCAACAGTTCCGGGCTCATATCGATACCACTAGTGGCCGGGTTGTTGTACATCATGATCGGAATCTCGATCGCGTCACCGTTGCTGAGAAAATGCTTAAAAATTTCGCGTTCGAAAGTCTCCAGTAAGACACCAGCAAGACCATCACCGCTTCGGCGCCGGCGTGTTGCGGGTACTGTGCACGCCGCGTCGTATTTGCGGTCGTCAAATCGGAAACGCCGACCACAACGGCTACCCGGCCGTCAACCGCCGCGATCGCTCGCCGGTGCCGCCGAGCGGCGCGATTGCGTGCACACCGTTGGCTAACAGCCGGTCGACGGGCACGGTGAGCTACTCGGTGTCGATCGTGCCTGCCGAATCAGTCGCTGAACGGAGTCACCGGGTAGGCGATGATGCCGTGGATCTCCGGCAGCGACGATTCGGGCACTCGACCTCCATTATCCGATCAGCACGTCGGGGTGTCGGGCCAGCGCCCGCCGAACGTAGTAGGCGAAATTGGCTTGGCTGCGGTGCGCGCGCAGGTAGCTCTTGGTCAGGCCGGTCTGCTCAGCGAGGTTCTCCAGGGTGAGGCCGCACTGCCTGCGGACCGCGCACAGCCGAGAACTCGACGGCTACGACGACGCGGTAGGCAGGTATGAAGGAAGCGTGGGCGAAGAGCCGGAATCACCGTCAGGCATCAGCCGCCGAAAGGTGCTGACGACCGGCGCGGCGGCGGCTATCGTCGGCGCGGGCGTCGGGGCGGCGGGCGTTGCGCTGCTTGGGTCACCGAGTCGTGGCCCGAATCTGTGGACCCGGCCGAATCAGAGCGGCGCGCAACCGGTGGGCGGCCTGCATCTGCAATTCGGCAAAGATGCTTCTACCGGAGTCGTTGTCTCGTGGCACACCACCGACGCTGTCCGCAACCCACGGGTGATGGTCGGCACGCCGACGTCCGGCTTCGGTCGCGTCGTGCAAGCTGAGACCCGGACCTACCGTGATGCAAAGTCCAAGACTGAAGTTCGCGTCAACCACGCCCGGCTCGACAATCTGGCTCCCGACACCGTCTACATCTACGCAGCGGTGCACGACGGCACCAACCCCGAGCTGGGGACGGTCCGAACTGCGCCGTCCGGACGGAATCCGTTCCGCTTCACCAGCTTCGGGGACCAGTCAACGCCGACCCTTGACCAACTGAAGAAGACCAGCTACCGCAGCGACAATCTCGGCTCCCCGGCGTCCGGGGATACCACCACCGCCATCGAACGTCTCGGTCCGCTTTTCAACCTGGTCAACGGCGACCTGTGCTACGCCAACCTCGCGCATGACCGCATCCGCAGTTGGTCGGACTGGTTCGACAACAACACCCGCTCGGCCCGCTACCGCCCGTGGATGCCGGCGGCGGGCAACCATGAGAACGAATTAGGCAACGGACCGGTCGGTTACGCCGCCTACCAGACCTACTTCGCCTTGCCCGACTCGGGATCCGACACCGAACTCCGCGGGCTGTGGTATTCGTTCACCGCCGGGTCGGTGCGGGTGATCAGCCTCAGCAACGACGACGTCTGCTTCCAGGACGCCGGTAACTTCTACGTGCACGGCTACTCGGGTGGCGCGCAAAAGCGTTGGCTGGAAACCGAACTCGCCGGCGCGCGAGCCGATTCACGAGTCGACTGGGTGGTCGTCTGCATGCACCAGACCGCGATATCCACCGCCGATCGCACCAACGGTGCCGACCTGGGCATCCGGCAGGAATGGCTGCCGCTGTTCGACCGCTACCAGGTCGACCTGGTGGTGTGCGGTCACGAGCACCACTACGAACGCTCGCATCCGGTGCGGGGAGCACAAGATACCGAAACCAAAACGCCGATCCCGGTCGAAACTCGCGCCGACGTGATCGACACCAGCAAGGGAACCGTCCACCTGGTCATCGGCGGTGGCGGCACCTCGAACCCGACGAACACCATGTTCTTCCCGGAGCCCAAATGCCGCGTGCTAACCAGCGTCGGCCAAATCGATCCGGCGATCGGACATAAGGCGCCCTTCTATGTGGTGGAAGATGCGCCGTGGTCGGCGTTTCGCGACCGCCAAAACCCCTACGGCTTTGTGGCATTCGACGTCGATCCTGGCTCGCCAGGCGGCAACACGTCGATGAAGGCGACGCACTACGCGGTCAACGGCCCCTACGCGGCGATCAGCGTGGTCGAAGAATTCACGCTGACCCGACCCCGCCGCGGCTGAGGTTTTCTACGCTTGCCGACATGACAACTACGGATCTTCCGTTGGCCGGCCGGGTTGCTTACGTGACGGGCGCCGCCCGCGGCCAAGGCCGCTCACACTGCATCAGGCTGGCCAGGGCCGGCGCTGACATCGTCGCTATCGACGCCTGCGGCCCGGTCACCACGCACAACGGCTATGCCCCGTCGCAGCCGGAGGACCTGGCCGAGACGGTGAACCTGGTCGAGGGTGAGGGACGCAAGATCCTCGCCTCGGAAGTCGACGTCCGCGACGCGGCCGGTCAGCAGCGCGTTGTCGGCGACGCCATCGAACAGTTCGGCCGTCTGGACATCGTGGTCGCCAACGCCGGGGTGCTCAATTGGGGCCGGCTGTGGGAGATTTCGGCGGGACAGTGGCAGGACACCCTCGACATCAACCTGACCGGGCTGTGGAACACGATCAAGGCGGTGGTGCCGCCGATGATCGAGGCCGGCAACGGCGGGTCGATCATCACGATCAGTTCGGCGGCGGGAATCAAGGCCGTTCCCGGCTGCGGCCACTACTGCGCCAGCAAGTTCGGGGTGGTCGGGTTGACCAACTCGCTGGCCGTCGAGCTCGGCGAGTTCGGCATCCGGGTCAACTCCGTGCACCCATACGGCACGGACACCCCGATGGGTAACGACGTCTCGATGTACCAGGTGTTTGCCGACCACCCGAACTACATCCACAGCTTCTCCCCCGGCGCGCTTCCGACAGAATCACTCGCCGCCCCAGACCTGATCTCCGACATTGTGGTGTGGCTGGCCAGCGATGCCTCATCGTTGGTCACGGCCGCTCAGATCCCGGCCGACAAGGGGTATTTGAAGATTTAGCCGGAGGGCTCGTCACCGCACCACCGAGGTAGATCGTCAGCCGCGCAAGAAACCCCAGGGTTACCACGGCATTTCCAGCATCCTCGACTTCCACCAGGACGCGTACAGCAAATTCGGCGGCGAAGCCGCACCGTCCTGGGCGGTGCAGACCGACGGAGCGGCCAACCCCTCGCTGCCCTTGCCGTACAACGAACGGCGCAAGCACCGTCACCGTCGTGGTTGCGTCCACCGCGGACGGCGGAGCCGGATCGGGATAGAGGGCCTGACGTCCCCCGGCGGTACGACGCCGACCTGGTGGTAACGTCATTACCGTTTCAGGCCAGTGTGACTCTCCGGAGACGTCATATGCACTCACGCAAGCTGCCGTCATGACCGAGACGGCCTCGGCACACACCACCGAGTCGGTGGCCGCGTTTGCCAAGCGGGCCCGCACGTGGCTCGCCGAAACCATGCCACGCATCGACGATCCGACTGATCCGCCCTACGCCGACCGCGGCGACGAGGCGTCGTGGCAGCACGTCCGCAGGTTGCAGCGGCGGCTCTACGACGGCGGGTTCGCCGGGATTTGCTTCCCCACCGAGTACGGCGGGCTCGGGCTGGGTATCGAGTATCAGAAGGCGTTCGACGCCGAAAGCGCTTGCTACGAATTGCCGCTGATCTTGAATACCCCGACCTTCACTATCTGTTGCCCGACGATCCTTGACACCGGCAGCGAAGAGCAGAAACGGCAACATATTTCGGCGGCTTTGCGCGGCGACGAGGTGTTGGTCCAGTTGCTGTCGGAGCCCAGTGGCGGCTCTGACCTGGCGGGTGTGATCACACGCGCCGAGCGGCGCGGCGACAAGTGGGTGGTCAACGGCGCCAAGACTTGGAGCACCGGAGCCTTCGCCGCCGACTATGGACTGCTGCTGGCCAGAACGAATTGGGACGTGCCCAAGCACGAGGGCCTGACCATGTTTCTGGTGCGCCTGGACAGCCCGGGCATCACACTGCGCCGCATCAAGCAGGTCAACGGATCCACCGAGTTCTGCGAAGAGTTCTTCGACGACCTGGAGCTCAGCGACGACGCAGTGGTCGGCGAAGTCGGCAAGGGCTGGGAGGTGGCCTCGCGCCAGCTGTACCACGAGCGGCGCGCAGTCGGTGGCGGGTCGGAATACGCCAGCGGCAGCGGCGCCGAAAACAACCAGGAGCAGCCACCCGACTACACCGCGATGGTCCGGGCGGCCGGGCTGACCGACAACGAACGTGTGCGTGAAGCCGCCGGTCGGGCGCTGACGCATCGCGCGGTGTGGGAGCAGTTGATCGACCACGTTTACCGCGGGGTGCTGGACGGCTCACTGCCCCCGACAGCCGGTTCGCTCATCCGGCTTTTCCAGGCTGAGGAAGTGGCGCTCGAGGTCGACACCGCACTGGCGATCGCCGGTAGCGCGGGCGTCGTCGACGGGCCTGCCAAGCTACTCTTCATCGGTGAACGGTACTTATCCCGCCAAACCGCGGCGCTCGGCGGCGGCACAACGGAGATGGCCCGCAACGTGATTGGCGAACGGGTGCTGGGCTTTCCGCGCGAATACGCCGCCGATCGCGGGGTGCCGTTCAATCAGGTCAAGCACGGCCGGAGCTGAGACTCTCAATATCCTCAGTAGTCACCGCAAGGTTGGGATGTGCCGATGTGCCCGGCTACGAGCGACAACTGGTGGCCGCACCGGCGTCACAGCCTGGCATGATGCACACCATGTTGAGCGCCGAACCGTACGGACAACTGCGCTATCGGGAGATCGCGGGCAGGCGGATGGCCTATGTCGACGAGGGCCGCGGTCCCGAAGGCACGACGATCGTCTTCCAGCACGGTAACCCCACCTCGTCCTATCTGTGGCGCAACGTGATGCCGCATCTGGAAGGACTGGGCCGGCTGGTCGCATGTGACTTGATCGGGATGGGCGGGTCGGACAAGCTCAGCCCGTCGGGCCCGGACCGCTATCACTACGCCGAACAGCGCGAGTACCTGTTCGGGCTTTGGGATGGTCTCGATCTTGGTAACCGGGTGGTCTTGGTGCTGCACGACTGGGGATCAGCGCTGGGTTTCGACTGGGCCAATCGGCACCGCGACCGAGTGGCTGGCATCGCGTTCATGGAGGCGATCGTCACCCCGATGACGTGGGCGGATTTCCATGACAGCGTGCGAGGCGTGTTCCAGGGCTTCCGTTCACCCAACGGTGAGTCAATGGTGTTGGAGCAGAACATCTTTGTCGAGGCTGTTCTGCCGGGCGCCATCCGGCGAACGCTGTCCGACGAGGAGATGGACCACTACCGGCGACCATTCGCCCAACCCGGAGAGGACCGGCGGCCAACATTATCTTGGCCGCGGAACATCCCGATCGACGGTGAGCCGGCCGAGGTCGTCGCCGTGGTCGACGAGTATCGGAGCTGGCTCGCGGAAAGCGATGTGCCAAAGCTGTTCATCAATGCCGACCCCGGCGCGATCGTGACCGGACGAATCCGCGACTACGCCCGCAGCTGGCGGAACCTGGCCGAAATCACCGTCCCCGGCGTGCATTTCATTCAAGAGGACAGTCCTGACGAAATCGGCGCGGCGTTGGCGCAATTCGTCCGAGGGCTGCCTGGCTAGACGTCCTTAGGGTTCCTCGTCGTCTTCCTCGTCGCACAGCAGTTTTTCGGGGTGGTGGAAGATGTTGGTGCGGGGTTGGCCGTGGTCCAGATGCGGTGGCG
>NZ_DASPSP010000244.1:0-2928 GCF_035623875.1 Mycobacterium sp.
GGATACCACTTCCCCTACGTCCACGGCCAAAGTCTCATTGGACAGAACACCCTCGCCAACACGATGGTCTACGACGATTTCGGCAAGCACCATCGGATCGGCTTCCCGTTCACCTGGATCACCAACCTTGACACGGACCCCGCCGCATCGGCGGAACCGCTGGCGAACATGGGAGTGATCTACTGGATATACCCGAACCTCGTTCTCGCCAACAGTCCAGTTGGCGTGGAGATCATCGACTTGCTGCCCGATGGCGAGCCCACCCGCTGCACCGTTCGTCACAGCTGGATGGGCCGACTGCCCGCCACGACCGATGACATGAGGGCCGGATACGACGCGGTCTTTGAAGGGGTGCACGCCGCGGTGCGTGACGAGGACTTCGCAATGCTGCCGCAGTGCGGCGAAGGGGTCAGGCACGGCCAACACGATCACATGATCGTTGGGCGCAACGAGATTGGCGTTCAGCACATGATCAAAGTTTTCGCGCAAGAGCTCGGGGTGGCCTTGCAATAGTGTTGGCGGATGGCCGCCCGTCATCACGCCGACCCGGTGCAGACCCGCGAAGCGGTCTTGGCTGTCGAAGATTGGTTGCGCGACGACACCCGCCCGGCTCCCAGTCGCACGGATCTGGCGGCGGCGGTTCGGCTCACCGCGCGCACGCTGGCCGCGCAAGCGCCGGGCTCCAGCGTCGAGGTCCGCGTTCCGCCGTTCGTTGCGGTGCAGTGCATTTCCGGGCCGCGGCACACCCGGGGCACACCGCCCAATGTGGTCGAGACCGATCCTCGAACGTGGCTGCTGCTGGCCACCGGACTACTGGCGCTAACGGATGCCAGCGCCGCCGGGGCGCTGCACCTCTCCGGCTCGCGTGCGGGCGAGATCCAGACCTGGTTACCGCTGGTGCGCCTGGCCGGCTAGCTTTTGCTGGCTTGCCTCCAGGCAATAACGCTTGGCGTTAATAACGCAGTCCGTTATCATTGACAGGTGATCCGCTCGTTCCGGGATAAGGACACCGAGGCGATCTGGCACCGCCGCTACGTCAAGAAACTCAGCCCGGAGCTCTGCAGACTCACCTACCGGAAGCTTGTTCTCATCAACGCCGCTGAGAGCATCAGCGACTTACGTGTGCCACCTGGAAACCGCCTAGAAAAACTCAGCGGCAACCGCGGCGGCCAGTACAGCGTCCGCGTCAACGACCAGTGGCGGATCTGCTTCAACTGGAGTAGCGCCGGCGCCGGCAACGTCGAGCTAGTCGACTACCACTAGAGAGGAGAAACCGATGTCAGACTTTGCGCCCACCCATCCAGGGGAGATCTTATTGACGGAGTTCCTCGAGCCGATGGGGATCTCGCAGTATCGGATCGCAAAGGCGATCGATGTACCGGCGCGCCGGATAAACGAGATCGTCCACGGCAAGCGGGGAATCAGCGCGGACACCGCGCTGCGGCTCTCACGCGCGCTGGGGTTGACCGACATGTTTTTCATTAACATGCAGGCGCACTATGACGCCGAAGTCGCCCGCGAACATCTTGTACGCGAGTTGGCGGCGATCGAACGGATTGCGTAAGAAGCCAGCCGATCGTCGGCTGGGGTACCGACCGTGAACTGCCAACTCTTAACACCGATGCGTTGAGTATCGATCGGGAGGGTGCATCGACACTAGGCCAACGGCGCAAGCCCGGAACGCACCAGATCGACACTCGTGGCAACGATTTCACCCAGGTCGCCGGTGCAACCGTCGTCACCCCACTTCTGCACCGCTACCACCAGAGCCGCCGCCAGGGTGGCTCCCGCGACCTCGGCGACGAGGTCGAGGTTGGGAACTGCGGCGTGGCGGGTCTTGATGAAGTCGGTCAGCACTTCGGCGAACGACGACTGCACCACGCGCAAATGCGCGGCGATCCGCTCGGCGGATATCAACGTCGAACGGGCGATCGCGGCCTGGCGAACCACTTCCACGTCGTGCGGAAAGCTCGCGACGCTGGCCAGCACGGCATCGAACAGCGACTCCGTGGCGGGCCGCTGCGCCAAGGCCTCGGCCAGCCAGTCCAGGTGGGTGTCGTAATCCTGGAACAGGACTGCTTCCTTGCTGGGAAAGTGCCGGAAGAACGTCCGCTCGGTGACGCCGGCCTCGGTGGCCAGCTGCGTCACCGTCACATTGCCGAAGCCCTTGCTGGCGAACTGCGCCAGCGCGACCCGGCGCAACGCCTCGTGCGTCGATCGCCGGCGCAGCTCATGAAGATTGGTCGCCTCGGTCATCGCGCCAGATGCTATCGCGAATTTCCGCAACGTGTCAGTACTGACATCTTCCTATTATGTCAGTACTGACATATTCTGCTGTGTGCGCGGGCCGGCGGTGGCCTTGAGAAGGGATGCGAGCGATGACTGACTATGACGCGATCGTTGTCGGCGCCGGACACAACGGCCTGACGGCGGCCGCCATCCTGCAGGGTGCGGGCCTGCGCACGTTGTGTGTGGAGGCCAACACTTATAGCGGTGGAATGGCCGCGACGGTGGAGCTCATCGACGGATTCCGCTACGAGATCGCGGGATCGGTGCAGTTTCCCACCGCCCACCAGATCACCAAAGAGCTTGGCCTGGACACTCTTCCGACCGTCGACGCCGAAGTCATGTCGGTTAATATCGGCGAGTCCGGTGAGGAGCCGATGATCTTCTACCGCGATCCGATGCAGCTGATGATGCACCTCGGCGAGAAACACGGCGCCGACGCGATCACGGGCATGGCCGAGTTGATCGCCTGGAGCCAAGGACCGGCGAAAGCGCTGGGCAGATTCGACGTGCGCACCCCGCCCAAGACTCTCGACGAGATGTATGCCTGTGCGGCGAACGAAGCCGAACGTACGGCCATCCATCAGATGCTGTTCGGCTCGGCGATGGACGCCATCGACCGCTACCTGCCGGACAAAGACA
>NZ_DASPSP010000250.1:0-16150 GCF_035623875.1 Mycobacterium sp.
GATTTGCGCTGCAGCACAAACATTGCGGCCCCTTCGGCCCAGACCGTTCCGCTGGCCTGCGCACTGTAAGGGCGGCAGTGTCCATCGTCGGAGAGCGCATGTTGTTTGGAGAATTCGACGAAGAACCCGGGCGAGCCCAGCACGTTGACGCCGCCGGCCAGCGCCAGGTCGCAGTCGCCGTTCTGCACCGAGCGCACGGCGACGTGAAATGCCGCCAGCGCGGAGGCGCACGAGGAGTCCACAGTGAGCGCCGGGCCGGTCAACCCCAGTGTGTAGGCGATCCGTCCGGATATCACGCTCAGCGCGGTACCGCTGAGCAGATGACCGCTGTGCCGGGAAAACTCGGTCATCTGGGGCCCATATCCGGTAGCCGAGGCACCTACAAAGCAACCCACCTCGTGCCCGGCCAGGTCGTCGGGATTGATGCCGCTATTTTCCAGCGCACGCCAAGACACCCGAAGCGCGACGCGTTGCTGAGGATCCATCGCGACGGCCTCACGCGGCGAGATGCCGAAGAACTCCGGGTCGAACGTCGTTGCACCGGTGAGGAATCCACCGCAGTCATGGATTTCCTTGAAACCGTTGCGCCGTGACCCTGCCAGCAGCTCGCGAATCCGCCAACCGCGGTCGGTGGGAAACGGCCCCAACGCCTCGCGGCCGTGGGACAGCAACTCCCAGTAAGCCTCCGCGGTGTCGATGCCGCCCGGCGCCTCCACCGCCATGCCGACGATCACCACTGGGTCTGCGGTGGCGGTGAATCTGTTGTCAGACATCGGCATTCACCCGCGCGGCGACGGCATCGACGTGCTCATCGAGATAGAAATGTCCGCCGTCGTACAGAGACAGCTCGAACGCGCCGACGGTGTGGTCTTTCCAAAGCAGCAAAGCAGCGGCGTCGACGCGGTGGTCGTCGCGCGCCCCGAGCACACAAATGCCAGCGCGAATGCGGATACCCGGAGCACAGTTATAGCGGTTGATCGCTTGGTAGTCCGCCCGCACCGCGGTGGTGATCAGTTCGGCGAACTCTTCGTCGGCGAGCAGATCGGGATCTGTGCCGCCGAGGTCGGCGATATCGGCGAGCAGCCCGTCGTCGCTGGTGGGCAGTTCCGGCATGCCGGCAACCGCGCAGGGCGCCGGACTGGCGGACACCCACAGCCGCTCGACGACGGCGTCGCGAGATTCGGCGATCCTGGCGAACTCAAAGGCAACAATCGCACCCATGCTGTGCCCGAAAAGCCGAAGCGGCGCAACCCCACGCCAAGGTCCGGCCTCGAATAAGCCGAGGGCAAGGTCATGGACGGTCTCCGGGGCGGGTTCGCGCAGCCGTTCTGCGCGCTGCGGATACTGCAGAATGTAGGTGTCGCCGCCCGCGGCCAGTGCGGTCGCTAACCCACGGTAGCTCGCGGCGGCTGCCCCGGCGTGCGGAAACACCACCGTCGCGCCGGCGCGCTTCGCCCCGTCGCGTCCCGGCACCAGCTTGATCCAGGGCGCGAACGTCTTTTGTGCTGTCACCAGGTTATTGAAAGTCATTGCACCGTTTCAGATTTAGCGATCGCTGACACTACATGGGCAGCCTCCATGTGGATAACCTCCAGATATAGTTCGGCAACCTGATCGAGGCGCCCGTGGTGGCGTTCCCGACGGCGGAGCAAGCCGGCAAGTTCTGAAACGGTTCGGGCGGCGAAGATGTCGGCGACCATGACGTCGGGGGTGTCCAGCCACGCCCGGATGCGAGCGACGGCCTGAGTCGCATGCACGGAATCGCCACCCAGAGCGAAGAAGTCGTCGTGCACCCCCATCGAGTTGCGGTCCAGGATGTCCCCGATGATCTGGCACAGCGCCTGCTCCAACAGCGTTCGCGGCGCCTCATGATGCGCTGATGAATCTCCAGAATGCTCGACCAACAAGGCGGTGACCGCCTTGCGGTCGAGCTTGCCGTTATCGGTAAAGGGAACATGGTGGATCAGCAAGATATGACGAGGAATCATGTGCGCGGGAACGAGATCAACGAGAAACTCCCGAATCCTCGCGGCTGTCGGCTCGGCGTCGACGGAGCTCTCCGGGCAAACCGCCGCGGCCAGCACGTCGGAGTCGCCCGACGCTGGGAGCAGCACCGCCACCGCGATCCGCACGCCCGGCACGCACCGCAACGCGGCCTCGATCTCGCCGAGTTCGACGCGGTAGCCGCTGATTTTGACGCGGTGATCGGCACGGCCGATGAACTCGAGCGTGCCGCCGGGCCAGTAGCGGGCCAGGTCACCGGTGCGGTACCACGTCCGGCCGTCGTGCTCGACGAACTTCTCGGCGGAGAGGTCGGGCCGACCGCGGTAGCCACGGGCAATGCCGCGCCCAGAGAACCACAACTCACCGGGTACCCAATCGGGGCAGTCATCGCCAATGTCGTTGACGACTCGGCAGGCCATGTTCACCAGTGGGTGGCCGTATGGCAGGGCAGTCCAGTGCGCTGGTGGGTCAGTGGTCTCGAGCATATTGCCGTACACCGCGGTTTCAGTGGCGCCGCCCAACCCCGCGAACCGCAGGTTCGGCACCGCGACCTTGAACCGACGCACCAGCTCGGGTCGCACCCAATCGCCGCCAGTGATCACCACCCGCAACGACGACAGCCGCTCCGGCATAGGCGCTGTCACCTCGCTGAGCATCTCCAGCCAGCCCGGCACGCAGTTCAGCACCGTCACCCGGTGGGTGTCGATGAGCCGGACCCAGGCGTCGGGATCGCGACGCTGCCCCTCGTCGACCATCACGATCGCCCCTCCGGCCCGCAGTATGGCGAAGACGTCCAACACCGAAAGGTCGAATTCCAGCGTCGACAGCGCCAGCCAACGGTCGGTTACGCCGATCTCGAAATGACGGTTGATAACTTCAACGGTGTTCATCGCGGCGTCATGCGTGGTCTCCACGCCTTTCGGCTCGCCGGTAGAGCCCGACGTGAACACCACGTACGCCAACTCCGCGGGATCGGTTGCTTCGGGCCGAGTTTGGCCGGCCGTCCGGGCGCCTCGGCGAATCGCCTCAGCAACCGTCAGAGTGGGCACCGGCAAAGACGTCTGCAGTCCGCCGCAAACCATTGCCACTCTGGCCGCGCCCGTCTCGAGGATGCGTGCCGCACGATCGCGGGGTTGGTCGACGCCGAGCGGTAGATAGACACCGCCGGCGGCCAAGATGCCTAATAATGCGGGCAACTGCTCGGCGCATTTCGGGCCCAGCACCGCGACCGTATCGCCAACGCGTATCCCTGCCGCCCCCAACGCCGCGGCCACCGCTAACGCCTGGTCACGCAGCTGCCGGTAGCTGAGGTCACCGGAGCTGGCAAACACCGCCGGCGCGTCGGGCTGCCGCTCCACCTGATGGAAGAACCCGTCGTGCAGCGCTTCTCCGCTGGGGACGGCAGCGCGGCTGTTGATGGCGTCACGCACCGCCCGCTGCGCGGCTGGCAGTGCGGATGGGCCGGGCGCGTCCCAGGCGTCATCGCTAGCTGCCAATCTGAGCAGCTCGTCGACCTGATGGGCGAACATGGCGTCGACAACGCCGGAAGCAAAAACCCCCTCGCGCACATCCCAGTTCACTAGCACCCCGCCGTCGAACTCGGTGACCTGGGCGTCGAGCAGCACCTGTGGTCCCTGCGAAATGATCCAGCCTGGCGCGCCGAATTGCTCGGTGACGTCGTGACCGAACAGTTCACCAAGTCCCAAGGCGCTGGTAAATACCACCGGTGCCAGCACCTGGGTGCCGCGGTGGCGGCTGAGATCGCGCAGCACAGAGAGTCCGGAGTATGCGGAGTGGGCGGCGGCTGTCTGCATGGCGTCCTGCACGACGTGTGCCCGCGCCGCCGCAGTGGGTGCAGTCGTTAGATCGATGTCCAGGAGCAGCGACGAGGTGAAGTCGCCAACCAACTGGTCGACATCGGGATGCAAGGCCTGGCGACTGAACAGCGGGACGTTAAGCAGGAACCGTGACGACGCCGACCAGCGCGCGAGTGCATTGGAGAAGGCCCCTGCCAGTGCCATCGCCGGGGTGATGCCGCGGGCTCGGGCGCGGGAGAACAGCGCGTCGCGGGTCTGTGAGTCCAGCCAATGCCAGCGCCGGGCGCTCAGATGCAGGTCGCGTCCGACGCCTGCCTGGGTAGGCAGACATGGCGGATCCGGCAGATGCGGGATGCGCTGCGTCCACCACTCTCGGTCGGCGTCACGGGCCGGTTGCGGCAGCGCCTCCTGCTGCACGATGGCCTCGCGGTATTCCCGGTAGGTGTTCCTCAATGCCGGCAGTTGGCGACCCCGGTAGAAAGCCCCCAGGTCAGCCATCAAAGTGCAGTAGCTCATCGCGTCGGCGGCTTGAAAGTCCAGGTCGACGTGCAGACGTGAGCGCTCGCCGGGTAGCAGCGTCAACGCGAGCTCGAATACTGCACCATCGAGCTGCTGGTGAGATTTGGCGTCACGAATTGTCGCGAGCCGCTCATCGACGAGATGCGGCGCCTGTTGGCGCAGGTCCTCAACGGTCAGGGGAAAGGCGTGAAATTCGGCGACTGGGGGGATGCGCTGAGTGCCATCGGGCAAAAACTGCACCCGCAGCATCGGATGACGTAGCGCCAGCTGGGTGGCCGCGGCGCCCAGGCGGTCCGGGTCGATCGGGCCACCGTCGAACTCAACGTAGAGGTGCCCGGCCACCCCGCCGAACCGCTGGTTGTCCTGGCGGCCAACCCACATCGCGTGCTGCATCGGGGCGAGCGGAAAGGGCTCGGCTTCGTGGGACGATTCGTCGGCGCACGGGTCGGCCGGCGGCGCCGGTTGGTCGGCGCCGTAGGCCGGCGAGCCTGTGGTCACCAGCTCAGACCAGGCCTCGATCGTCGGCGTGGCGGCCAGCGTGGCGAAATCGACTGCGATGCCCTGGCGCCGCCAGCGCCCGGCCAGCGCCATCATCCGGATCGAATCAAGGCCCTGACCGACGAGGTTGCCCTCCGGATCGATGGCCTCGATACCGACGCCGAGCAATTCGGCGACCTCGCCGCGGATGGCTTCCGCGCTCACGGCCAGAGAAACCACAACCCCTCCCCACTTATTAGCGAAGGCTGCCCTAATTTGTGGTTACCTTACCCTGGCGCCACCCGAGCGAGGAGGGCTTGTGTCATTGAGGACCAAAAGCGGCCCGAACGGTTTTGTGCCGTTTCCACCAGACCGCGCGGCGCGCTACCGGGCCGCCAGTTACTGGACCGGCCGGACCGTGGACTCGATCCTGTCCGAAGGCGCGCGACGGTGGCCGGATCGTGCCGCGGTGCTCGACGCCAGCGGAACGCCCCACCAACCACAGCGCCTCAGCTACGCCGAGCTCAACGAGCGCGCCGAACGTGCGGCGGCCGGGCTGACGGAGCTGGGGATCGCCTGCGGCGATCGGGTATTGCTGCAACTGCCCAACGGTCGCGAATTCGCGGTGGCGTTGTTCGCGTTGCTGCGCGCCGGCGCGATCCCGGTGATGTGCCTGCCCGGCCACCGCGCCGCCGAGTTGGGCCACTTCGCGGCCGTCAGCGAGGCCAAGGCTCTGCTAATCCCCGATACCGCAAGCGGATTCGACTACCGCCCGATGGCGCAGGGACTGGCCCAGGATCGTTCCGAGCTGCGCCATGTCATTGTCGACGGCGACCCCGGACCGTTCGTGTCGTGGTCGCAGGTGTGCGCGCACCGTGGCCAGCGGCCCTCACCGAGCAACGCCGATCCCGCGTCACCGGCACTGCTGCTGGTCTCCGGCGGTACCACCGGCACACCCAAGCTCATCCCCCGCACCCATGACGACTATGTCTACAACGCCACCGCCAGCGCCGAGGTCTGCGGCCTGACCGGTGACGACGTGTACCTGGTGACGTTGCCGGCCGCCCATAACTTCCCGTTGGCCTGCCCCGGTCTGCTCGGCGCCATGACGGTCGGCGCTAGCACGGTGTTCACCACCGACCCCAGCCCGGAGTCGGCGTTCGACGCCATCGCGCGCCACGGTGTCACCGTCACCGCGCTGGTTCCGGCGCTGGCTAACCTGTGGGCGCAGGCCACCGACTGGGAGCCGGTGACGCCAACATCGTTGCGGCTGTTGCAAGTTGGCGGCGCGAAGCTCGAGACCGAGGACGCCCGGCGGATCCGCGAGACACTGACGCCCGGCCTGCAGCAGGTGTTCGGCATGGCCGAAGGGCTGTTGTGCTACACCCGACCCGGCGATCCGCCGGAAGTGGTCGACCGGACTCAGGGCCGGCCGCTGTCTGCCGACGACGAACTGCGGATCGTTGACGACGCCGGCCGGCCGGTAGTTCCCGGCGCCGAGGGGGAACTGCTGGCGCGGGGTCCGTACACGTTCAACGGGTACTTCTGCGCCGAGAGCGACAACGCGCGCTGCTTTGACCCGGACGGCTTCTACCGCAGCGGCGACCTGGTCCGCCAACACGCCGACGGCTACCTAGAGGTCACCGGCCGGGTGAAAGACGTCATCCACCGCGGCGGCGAGACCATCGCCGCGGGCGACCTCGAAGAACACCTGTGTGCGCACCCGGCGATCTCGTCAGCAGCGGCGGTAGCGCTGCCGGATCCTTATCTAGGCGAAAAGGTATGCGCAGCAGTTGTTTTCGTGGGCAACCCGGTGACTCTGACGGAGTTGAACGACTATCTCGATCAACGTGGAGTGGCCAAGCATGCTCGGCCGGATGTGCTGACCGGGATGACCTCGTTGCCGACAACCGCTGTCGGCAAGGTCGACAAGAAGGCGATCGTCCGGCAGGTGCAAGCTTGAGCCCTACGTGGCGGAGTCCAGCAGTTCGGCCGTAGCGGCCCACAGCCGTGCCTCACGTGCCGGGTCATTCGCGAACGGTTTCACCTCACGGTCGGCGTCCCGGTCGGAGGACGCCGTCGCGCGGCGGGGCTGCGCCGAGAAGAGCTGGCCGGGGACCCTCCCGGTCGCCAACGCGCCGTACGACGCGCTGATGGGCCCCACGACGAGTTGGCGGGGAATCGAACGTAACAGCGTTTGGCGGCACCCTGTCGGTCCGGGCAGTCGCGCCGTCCACACCCGCGAGCAGAAAGCCGAATTCGAGGCCGCGTTGGTCGCCGACCTGTGTCTGACCGCCGCTCAAAGCTCTGGGAATCAGGTGCCCTCGAGCCGCACCCGGACTTCGGGCGCCGCAAGGTCATCGACCACCCCGACGTCGGGCCCATCACGGTGGACTGCGACACGCTCATCGTGGCCGCCGACGACCTGCGCATGATGATCTACACCGCCGAACCCGACACGGAAGACGCCGAGCGGCCCGCCCTCGCAGTCGTTCTGGGCACACCGTCGCTGATCGACTGAGCCTGACAGCTGGTTGGCACGAGAGTTGTTTCAGCACATCTGATTTCACTTGGGCGACCGGCCATGTACACGCGCACGTTGGCGCCTGCTCACTTGACCGTCATCCGAGCGATCTGCGCGGGCATAAACGCTGCGGACCGCGCGCTCGCGGTATTAAATCAGACCGTGGTCGAAACCCTAGACCGGACCGTGCCGGTCCATCGGATCCCCGATCGTCGCCTCCGCCGACATCACCGTGGCGAATCGCACCGGCTGACCGCCGTCGGTGGTCTTGCCGCGATGTCGCTAGACGCCTTGTCCAGCGTCGCGTACGGCCCGGAAGCGATCGTGCTCGGTTTGGTCGCAGCGGGCGCTGCCGCCGTGGACTGGACCGTGCCGATCTCGCTGGCGATCGCCGTGCTGCTGCTGGTGCTGGTGGTGTCCTACCGGCAGGTGATCGCCGCACACCCCGACGGTGGCGGGGCGTACGCGGTGGCAAAGAAGGACTTGGGCCGATGGGCAAGTCTGCTGGCCGCGGCGAGTCTGGTCGTCGACTACGTGTTGACTGTGGCGGTGAGCTTGGCGGCGGGGGCAGCCAGCCTGGGGAGCGTGTTTCCACCCCTGGCGCATCACTTGCTCGCGGTGACAATGGCGGGCCTCGTCGTGCTCACCGTGATCAATCTGATCGGCATTGCCGAGTCGGCCAAAGTGTTGATGCTCCCGACCCTGGTGTTCATCGTTGGGATCTTCGCCGTCATCGTCGGCGCCTTCCTCGAACCACATCCGGTGGCCGTGATCGGCGATGATCTCGGCCCGATCCACGCGACCGAGGCACTCGGAGTGGTGGTGATTCTCAAGGCCTTTTCGGCCGGCTGCTCCTCGCTGACCGGGGTGGAGGCGATTGCCAACGCGGTGCCCGCGTTCCGCTCGCCCGCGGTGAAGCGCGCCCAGCACTGCGAGGTCGCGCTGGGGGTCTTGCTCGGGGCCATGCTTTTGGGTCTGGCCACGCAAATCCGACACCACCATGTCGTGCCCCGCGGCAACGTCACCGTGCTGGCACAGCTCTCGGCGGGCGCGTTCGGGACCGGCTGGGTGTTTTACGTCGTCAACTTGACTGTGACCCTGGTGCTGGCCTTCGCGGCCAATACCAGCTTTGGCGGCCTACCGGTGCTGATGCAGCTGCTGGCCAAGGATCACCGCTTGCCGCATATGTTCGCGCTACGGGCAGAGAAACCGGTGTTCCGATACGGTGTCTCGACATTGGCGTTCCTCGCCGCTGTGGTTTTGCTCATCGTCGATGCCGACACCCAGCGACTCTTGCCGGTATTCGCGATCGGGGTGTTCATCGGGTTCACCATCAGCCAAACCGGTCTGGTGTTGCACTGGCGCAAGGAACGCGGGCGCGGGTGGCTGGGTAAGGTCCTGCTGAACGGCAGCGGAGCGGTGCTTACCGCTGTGGCCGGGATCGTTTTGCTAGCAAGCAAATTCACCGAAGGCGCCTGGCTGCTCGTGTTCCTGGTACCCGGGCTGGTCGCGCTCTTCAACGGAATCGAGCGCTATTACCAGCGCGCCGGCGAGCAATTGGGGCTGGGGCAGGTACCCGCTAAACCGGTGCCGGGTATCGACGCGAAGGCCCTGGTCATTGTCCCAATCGTCGCGGTCAGCTCGGTGGCCCAGCGCGCGTTGCAGGTCGCGATGCGGATCGGCCCCGAAGTCGTGCCGGTTACAGTCGATATCGACCCGGACTCGACTCGGCGGCTGCGCCAGCAGTGGGAAGATTGGGACCCGGGGTTGGAGCTCAAAGTGTTGGACAGCCCACACCGTAGCCTGGTCGCGCCCACACTCGATTTCGTGCGAGAAGAGATCGAAAAAGGCCGCCACGTCACCGTGTTGCTCGCGCAGGTCGAGCCCCGCCGCTGGCGCCACCGGTTGCTGTACAACCAGCGCGGCTCCATCCTCGGGGCCGCGCTTCGGTTACGCACCAAGGCGCTCGTTGCATCGCTGGGTTTTCCTATCGACTGACGGCCAGGGTCATACGTCGTAGTAGAGCGCGAACTTCGTTCTGCGCGTTTGTATCTGTTAGCTGCGTTGGCCGCGTGCGAAATCAGCTGGTCAAAGCGTTGGGAACGTTGGTTAATGAGAGCTGTCGTTAATTCTGCTGCGTACTGGCTGCGTACTGGCGGCGCCTTCAGATCAAGAGCCGCTTTTGGTCGGGTGGTTCTACGGCGTGGCCGATCGGCTGTGGCCGGCGGCCGATTCGTGGTGTAGTGGATCATCTCGTCGCCGGTGATCTCGCCGGGCGTCGTCGTGTCAAGCGCACACCGCCCGCGTTACTACCGATCCCAACATCAGCATCCCAGAGACGTTTATGCCCCTATTGGTCCTCTCGCGCGGCTCGTTGGCGCGCCAGACTTTTGCGATCCGCCCACCGCACTGTGCTTTTCGAAGGCTGCGGCGCGGAAACCTAGTGGCCCGGGCTGTGAGCCAGCCGTCGATTCTTTCGGCGACTGCCTGCCATCCAGGCTCAAGCATCATGTTGTGGCCCATGTCGGGGAAGAACTCGGCCTCAGTGCGATATGCACGTGCCGTTGCGCGCACTTGTTTGGGTGCGACGCCAAAGTCACACTCCGCACCTAATACGAGCAGAGGGGCATCAATCAGTTCCGGTCGTGTCCGGCGAAACATCGTTTCAGCCAGAGCTTTTGGACTCTCTTCCTGCAACCGTTCGAGACAGCGCACCGCGTTCAATTCCGGAGTCTTTGCGGAAAAGAAAGCTTCACGCGCAAGCTCGGGTGTATTGAGGGCAGGCAACATCTTGCCCGTCAGCGCGGTCTTCGCGAATAGCCAGGGGTGGGATTTCATCCGGCGCAGTGATAGTCCGAGACTGCCGCCTGCCGGAAACGACCCCATCAACACGCCAGCCGGGGCGTCGTGTCCCTCCAGGTACTTCTGCACGACGAAGCCGCCCAGGGAGTGCCCGATAACCACAGGCCGAGCCGGCAGGCTGTCGGCAACTGAGCCCACATCATCGACATAGTCGGCCAACGAACAAGATCGCAGCGGCTTGGAGCTAGGGCTGTTCCCGTGACCGCGAAGGCTCAGCGCCAACGCCCGGTAACCCTTATCGGCAAAATAGTCGAGAAAGTGTTCGTCCCAGCACCACGCTCCGTGTCCGACTCCGTGAACGAACAGCAGCGGCGCACGGTGCTCCTCTGTGCAGTGGCCTTTATCAATCACTTCGAGCATCGCCGCGTCCTCCGTTTCGGGTCAGCATCGCTGGAGCATCTTCTCAGGTGCCCTGCAATTGGTGGCGGCTCTTCGCCGTGCGGCTGGGAGCTGGGTGGGCCACTGCCTTCGGTAGCCCGTGGCGGATGCGCTGCTGGATGAACGCCTAGCGCACCGCGGGCCGGGCCGGCGAGGATGCTGCAGTCGACACGTGGCGGCGGCGCGTAGACCACCGCGCCGCATTCGAGGCACCCAAGATCGTGTGGCCGTTAGGACAGCTCCCGTCATCCTGAAGGCGGCAGACCATAATGAGCCATGCTCACTGTTGAACCATTCCGGATTGCTGTCCCGGACGACGATCTCGTCGACCTACGTGACCGCCTGCACCGCACTCGATGGCCGGAGCGTGAGTGCGTCAACGACTGGAGTCAGGGCATCCCGTTGGCCTACACCCGCGAGCTGGCCGGCTACTGGGCCGATGTTTACGACTGGCGCGCCAGGGAGGCGGCGCTCAATCGCTTCGACCAGTTCATGACTGAAATCGACGGGCTGGATATTCATTTCATCCACCAGCGATCGCCACACGCCCACGCCCTCCCGCTGATCATCACCCACGGCTGGCCGGGCTCAATCGTCGAGTTCCACAAGGTGATCGAGCCGCTCACCGATCCGACCGCGCACGGCGGCCAAGCGGATGACGCGTTCCACGTCGTGTGCCCGTCATTGCCGGGCTACGGGTTTTCCGGCAAGCCGACGAGCACGGGCTGGGACGTCGGCAAGGTCGCCGACGCGTGGGAAACGCTGATGACCCGGCTCGGCTATGACCGTTATGGCGCGCAGGGCGGCGACTGGGGCGCCGCGGTCACCACCGCGATCGGACACAACCTCGGGCACTGCATTGCCATACACGTGAACATGCCAATCGCGTTGCCTCCCGCCGAAGGACTGGACAATCCGAGCGCCGAGGAGCAGCGGGCACTCGCCGCTTGGGCGCACTACGAAGAGTGGGACTCGGGTTACTCGAAGCAGCAGTCGACACGACCGCAAACCCTCGGCTACGGCCTCGTCGACTCGCCGGTCGGCCAACTCGCGTGGATCGTCGAGAAGTTCTGGTCATGGATGGACTGCGACGGCCACCCCGAGAACGTGCTGACCAGGGACGAACTCCTCGACAACGTGATGATGTACTGGGTCACCGCGTCGGCCGCGTCGTCGGCGCGGATGTACTGGGAGAGCTTCAGAGTCTTCGGCGGGCTCGCTCGCGTCGAGGTGCCCACCGGCGTCGCTCAATTCCCAAAGGAGATCGCCTTGGCACCGCGCCACTGGGCCGAGGCCAATTACAACATCACTCACTGGACACAGATGCCGCGCGGCGGCCACTTCGCCGCCTTCGAACAACCCGAGCTGTTCGTCGACGACGTGCGGACGTTCTTCGCGACGGTGCGGTGACGACTTGGTCATGCTCGTCGGCCATCTGGCCAATCTCCTCTTAGTGTGTGACCCCGGCGCGGGCTGGATGCTCGGGGCCGTGAATCGTGAGAAACCCACCCCTCGCCGCAGCCCGCGCCGAGGTAGCTTCAATCAGCCAGGGAATGCATAGCTGACTGTGGCCGTGCCCGAACTGGTAACCCCGTACACCGCAACCGGTTCTGCCCCCGTGGTGGGAATCAGAACCGGCGTATTAGCGGCGACGGGAAACCCGTCGAGGCCGTCACCCCCGAGCCGCCGATGAACGCGGCCGCCGAGCTCGCCAGGCGGCCCGGGAGCGGGGTGGGCCGCTGCCGTCGATAGAGGTGGCTGATGCGCTGCTGGATGACCGCCACGAGTTGACCGAACGCGTGCGCAATTAGCGGTGTGCCACTAGTTCAATCCCAACTTGTTGAATGTTGGCCAGGAGGGTGTGGTCTGCAGCCATGCTCTTCGAGGCGGTGATTGGGTGTGGCTCGCTCAATCCCTGTCGCCTGTTGGCTGACTACTTACTGGCTTGCCGGCCCGTCACCGCCGCCCACAGTCACATGGGCGCAGGACCTTACTCGCCAAGCCCTCGCGCGGGATCGTCAGGCCCGGTATCGCGTCGGGAACCGCGACGAGGAAGACGCCAAGCCCCACCAGGATTGCGGCAGTGCCATACGTGACCGCGCGGCCCCACGGAAGCGTCTTCTCCGCGGCGATCAGCCCTGCAACGAACGCCATCCAGACGATGCTCATCACCCCGAGTGCAAAGAGCGATGCCATGAGCGCCCAGCAGCACCCCAGACACCAGGCGCCATGTTTTGCCCCCATTACCAACGCTCCAGACAAGCCATCACGCCAGGAGCCGAGCAGGAAGCCGAGCGGGCTGCGGCAATGCCTGAGGCAGACCGTCTTCAGCGGCGTCAGTTCGTAAGCGGCAGCAACCACAAGGGTTCCGCCCGCCACCCATCGGCCGGCGCGATCCCAGGACAGCACATCGCCAAAAACGCGACCACCGGCTTCAGAAACAGCGAAAGCGACCAGCCCGGCTCCCGCCCAAGTCAGCAGATAACCGGACACGAAAACGAGCGGGGCAACCGGAGACCGCCGTTTCGTCATGCGTGAATACAGAGCGACTGTCGGCGAAACCGACGGCAGCATCATCGCGGCCATCATGACGATCCAGACGCCGAGAAACCAGCCCAAGGTTCCGAGGTCGGTGCCCGGCCCTTCGTCCATGCCGCGCATGCGGTCGACCGTCCACCACCAGCCGGCCGCGGCGAGCGCGAACAGCAGCGCGATCAGCCCAAGCCGGCTGCGCGCTGCCGCGAACGCCGGCCGGAGCCCACCGCCGTCGGCAGCCTGATGGGCCGAGGCCACCATTATGTTCAAGCGGCCCACGAGAACGACGGTGCCGACAAGGCTGACTTGCCCTGGTACTCAATGCCGAACCCGTTGATCTTCGTCCGCTTCGCCTCGGCTACGTGGAATTCCGAGCCTACAGGATGGAACATCCCCACGATTCGCACGGGCTCGCCTGTCTCGACGCCGAACGGTACAACGTCCTCGATCTCGAAATCGACCGCGTCGCCGATCCTCACACTGTGGCGCAGGCCGTCCTCTTGGACTTCGATCGGCACACGCTGGACACCCAGATTCTCACCGATCAGCGGCCCCAATGCGGCCATCGGTCCGCCGAGTTGCCCGCTGAAAACCCCCAGCAACTTCTCGGCCTGCACGTCCGACGCCTTGTCGTCGACGAACACACCGAGCCGCCAGTTGCCCTCGGCCATGACCTTCGGCGTGTCGGCGATAACCGCCACAACGAGGCCGCTTACGTCGGTTCCCTCGACAATGCCTTCAGTCACATTAAAAACGAGGGTGACGCGGCAGCGGTCGTAATCGGCGCCGTGCGCGAAAGAAAAGTTGCATGGGCAAAAAAACTCGCAGGAGCACGTCTCGAGGTATGTCCCCTTCACGTTCCACGTCATAACGCGCCCTTCCAAGAAGTAAGCCAGCACCACGATTCTCCGCCGTTTGTGATCCCGTCGGGGCAGTTCGGTCGTTTGCGCCGACTTCGCACTGGATCACACGAATTTCAACGGCCCGATACGGTGTGCCGCCCGGCGTCACCGTGGCCGATCCAGTGTTGTTCGAGACCCCGCCTGCACCAGCAACGATGCCGCCACGTGCGGGTGGGTGATCAACGACTGGTTTGCGAAGCTGCACGTCCGAACGTCGAAACCTGGTTGGACCCATCGTCTGGCGCGGTCTCAGAACTAACGTTCTCGGTTTCTCAGATATCGCCTCAAAGCTGCGGGTTTCCAACCGTGCCGAACCTTTCAGATTCTGAGCCAGGGCGCTGCCGACCCCACACCCCAGGCCAAGTCGGACACGAATTTCTATGAGCCCTGTGTGAGGCGGGAGATTCAGCCCTGCTGAAACCAGCGGCCCCCTACGCTTCTCTCCGGCCAGCAACGCAGGGATGACTAGCCCAGAAGGAGCCTCCATGCTCGAAGTGATTGACAAGGGCCGTAGCACCGACGAGCACCCGGTACCGCTGCTGTTTGTCCACGGTATATTGCATGCAGCGTGGTGCTGGGATGAGCATTTCCTGGATTTCTTCGCGGCTCGCGGATACCGCGCCATCGCGGTGAGCCTGCGCGGCCACGGAAAGAGCCCCGGCGGGGAGCGTCTGCGTTGGACACGAATTCAGGAATACGCGGACGATGTCGCCGAGACGGTGGCGCAACTACCGACTCAGCCAGTTCTGGTCGGGCATTCGATGGGTGGCTTCGTAGTTCAGAAATACCTGGAACGCCACGCCACTGCCGGGGCCATTCTCGTCGCAGCCGCTCCGCCTACCGGCGTACTTCGGGTGACCCTGTACATCGCGCGCCACTACCCTGTGACATTCGTCAAACTCAACGCCTTGTTGAAGCTGGCCCCGCTGGTTGCCACCCCGGAGCTCTCGCGAGACCTATTCTTCTCCGCGTCTATGCCGGATGAGCAGGTCAACGCGTATCAGCAGCGACTCCAAGACGAGTCCTACCGGGCCTTCCTTGACATGCTCGCCCTCGATCTGGTCAAGACTCGGCAAGTCAACCGGGTCCCGATGCTGGTATTGGGAGCCGAGCACGACATCCTCTTCCCACAGCGCCAAATTCACCGCACCGCTGCGGTATACGGCGCTGAGGCCGAGATCTTCCCGGACATGGCCCACGACATGATGCTTGAGCCCGGATGGCAGGCGGTCGCCGAAAGAATCGACAGTTGGCTCACAGGCCGGGGGCTGTGAGAGCCGATTGTGTCGAGCGGTGCAGTCTCAGAACTAAAGTTGTGAGACGCATAGGGCGAATGCCTCAGTGAACCGCCCCGGCATGTCCGGAGACTCCACTTCTTGGGAAGGGTTGGGGTCATGTCAGGTGGTTCGTCGAGAAGTTATCCGCCGGAGCTGCGCGAGCGCGCGGTTCGGATGGTTGCAGAGATCAGCGATCAGCACGATTCGGAGTGGGCAGCGATCAGTGAGGTTGCCCGGCTGCTCGGGGTCGGCTGCGCGGAGACGGTGCGCAAGTGGGTGCGCCAGGGCCAGGTTGATGTCAGCTCGCGGCCCGGAATCACAACCGACGAATCGGCTGAGCTGAAGCGCTTGCGGCGTGAGAACGCCGAATTGCGAAGGGCTAACGCTATTTTGAAGACCGCGTCGGCTTTCTTCGCGGCCGAGCTCGACCGGCCACAACACTAATCACCCGGTTTATCGCAGACCGTCGGGGCCACGGCGACGGCCCCGATGGTCTGCGGTGGGGTGTAGAGTCGATCTGCGCACAGTTGACCGAGCTGGGTGTGCCGATCGCCCCATCGACCTATTACGACCAGGTCAAGCGGGAGCCCAGCCGCCGCCAGAGCCGTGACGAGGCCCTCAAGCCTGAGATCGCGCGGGTTCATGCCGCCAACTACGGGGTCTACGGTGCCCGCAAGGTGTGGTTGACGCTTAACTGTGAGGGGATTGCGGTGGCCCGCTGTACCGTCGAGCGGCTAATGGCCGAACTCGGCCTATCCGGAGCGACCCGCGGCAGGGCCCGCAAGACGACGATTGCCGATCCCGCCGCAGTGCGTCCGGCTGACCTTGTGCAGCGCCGGTTCGGACCACCGGCAC